>JAEMRT010000159.1 GCA_016463225.1 Sphingopyxis sp.
CACGATGGCCTGGTTTTACGCCGCCGAATGGCCGACTTTTGCTCCGCCGTTGACAGTCAGCTCCTGATCCTGCAAGGGCCGGTACTGGTGGGCGAAGCCGACACGGCTGAAAAGCTGTGCGTATCGCTCCATGCGCTTTTCGATGCCCGGCATCCCGATCAGGATAAGGCCGATGCCCTGCCGGTCGAACAGGTCACGCAGATATTCCAGCCCCGTGTTGGACAGGCGGTCGGCTTCATCGACGATCAGCAGTTCGACGAAATGCTTCCGGGGCGAAACGACGATCTGATCCTTGGGCCGGACATGCTGATCGATACAGATATCGACCCGATCGATGAGGCGGGGCAGGTCCTGACGAAGCTCGCGCAGCGTGCTGCCGACTGTCGGCGTATAGAACACGGCACGCGCACGGGCGAGGTCGGCATATATCTTGAGATCGGACGCCTGCCGCGCACCCCAGGTCATGAGCAGATCGACTGCGCCGTCCCAGCGCGCGTAGCGTCGCGCGGAAAGGGTTTTGCCGACGCCGGCCGTGCCGTGACACAAGCCAATGTAGCGGTGCTTGCGGACGGCGTTGGCAAACTCGGTGAAGCGGCGATGTTCCTGCGTCGAGATGAAGCTGGTGGCGCGAGCGCTGCCGTCTGCCATCACTCGCCCTCGTAATAGGTGCGGAGACGCGGCTTGCTCCGTGTCACCTCGGGGGACGTGGCAGGCGTGGGTTTTGGCGTTGAGGCGCGCACCGAGCCGGAACCCAGCGGGCGCAAGATCGCGGGCAGATAGTCCGCAACGCGGGCCTTCCGCTCTCCGATCTCGCTCCGCAGGCGACGACGATAGGCGATGCGGGCGGCTTGCACGTCCTTGAGAGTGATACTCAGGCCGGCATGGTCGGGGCTGACGGCCCGGCACAGAAAGACGTTGCGATGGAATATCCGAACCTCGCCTACGTCGCGAGGATCGTAGCGGATCGTCACCGGCTCGCCGACATAGGCGGCGAGCGTAGGGTTGAAGTATCGCAGCCCCTCGAAACGGATGCCGTCGCGGTGGACGATGCGCGGCTTGGCGACCATGACCAGCAGCGCGTCCAGTTCCTCCAGCGTTTCCGGCATCCGGGACAGCCAGCCATCGCCGCGCCACGCATCGACGGGCGGTACGCCGATCGCCCTGTGCGGGCGGACGTTATAGGTCGCCACGATGTATGTGCCGATCGCAGCGTCCAGTTCGGGAAGCGTCAGGCGCGGGGGCGATACCGGTTTGCCGTTACGAAGATTGCCCGGCAGTTCCGCCAACAGTTCGGTGTTGATGGTGCGGAACAGCCGCTCGATCTTGCCGCGCCCCTGTGGACGCGCGACGGCAGAGTAGATCAGGCGGATACGCAGATCGGCCGCAGCCTGTTCGAGATGAAGGCTGGTGAAGTCCGATCCGTGATCGACGTACAGGACGTCGGGAATGCCGCATACCGGCCAGGTCGGATCGGCCTTGCGCCAAATCGCCTGTCGCAGCGCGAGCGACGTGTTGAGCGCGGAGGGCGCGCCGAGGAAAACCATGTAGCCTGCTATCACGCGCGAGTGATCGTCCAGCACCGTCGTCAGCCACGGCCGCACCGGGCGACCGCCGGCATCGAGGATCAGGATATCGAGCTGGGTGTGATCGGCTTGCCAGATCGCATTGGGGTGTTCGGCGCGGTGCCGATGCACCAACTCGAACTTGTCGCGGAAGGCGGCAGCACCTTCATGTGCCAAGGTCAGCATCGCCGGATCGATCCGCCGCACGATATCGCGCACGCTGCCATAGGACGGCATTCGCCATTGCCGTTCGCCGACGATGGCGGCGAGACGGCGATGGATGGTCACGATCGATGGCGGCGGTTTGAGCAGCGCCATGCCCTCGATCAGTTCGACTAGTTCTTTCGGGAAGGTACGCTTGCCGGCTTCGGGTCGGGTAGGACGCGCCAGCCCCGCCGGACCATCGGCGCGGTAGCGGGCGAGCCAGCGGCGAGCGGTGCGGAGCGAGATGCCGGCGTCGGTCGCGGCTTGGTCCAGCGGCACCGCATCATGGAGGTGCCGACGGAGCACAGCCATCCGTGGCGCGACTTCGGCACTTCCCGATTCCGACTTACGATCATCGGTCATGGTGATCTGCCCCGTCCGAAAGAGGATCGTTCAGCGGACGGTCGCCAGCTGACCTGTCGAGGCACGGGAAACCGCCAAAAGCCGAGTCTCATATAGATAGTACTATATCTTTTGCGTTGAGGGACCCCTTTACGTTACAGATTTCACCATGACACACACGCTGATCGGCTACGCCCGATGCTCCACCGACAAACAGGACCTTGCCGCCCAACAGGACGCGCTGGTCAAACTCGGCGTCGCGGCCAATCGCATCTACACCGACAAGGGCTTTACCGGGACGAACCGGACCCGCCCCGGTCTGGATCAGGCGCTCGCGGCGGTCCGAAGCGGCGACACGCTGGTGGTGCCCAAGCTCGACCGTCTTGCGCGGTCGGTGCCCGACGCGCGCGCGATCGGCGACGACCTCGCCATGCGGGGCGTAAAGCTACAGCTCGGGGCCAGTGTCCACGATCCGTCCGACCCGATGGGCAAGCTGTTCTTCAACATCCTCGCCACCTTCGCCGAGTTCGAGGCCGACCTGATCCGGATGCGGACCCGCGAAGGCATGGTGGTCGCACGTTCGAAAGGGAAGCTGCGCGGCAAGAAGCCCAAGCTGTCGGATCGCCAGCAGAAGGAGTTGCGCCGCATGTACGACACCGACGACTATTCGATCAGCGATCTCGCCGAGGTGTTCTCGATATCGCGGCCAACCGTGTATCGGACGCTTGGACGCCAATCTTCCGCGCCTGCGGCAAAGCCGGCGTGATCCTACCACGACCGCGCCTAGGTGTTGGCCCCATCGATAGAAGCTATGAGTATAAAGGGGCATCAGTGATCCGCAGAATGTTGGCGTCACCGTTAGCCGGGACGGCTCTGGGGTTGCTGTGCAGCCCTGCGTTCGCCGCCAACAGGCCTGGGGATGGATTCGAGGTAGCGAGCTACAGGCTCGCGCTTACCCCGGACATCGAGAACAGGACCGTCGCGGGACGTGAGAAGATCACGCTACGCGCGACGGTGGATGGCGTCCGGCGGCTGAATTTCTCCGCCAACACTCTCGGCATCGACAGTGCAACCCTCGATGGCGTGGCGCTCGCTCATACTGTGGAAGGCGATGTGCTCGGCTTCGATCTGCCCCGGCCGCTCCGGCGTGGACGCACGGTCAAGCTGGAGTTGTCCTATCATGGCCGCCCTGCACGTGGGTTCGCCGGCTCGGCGACGACGCTCTACACCAGCTATTTTGCCTGCGACTGGATGGTGTGTTCCCAGAACAAGTTCGGCGAGAAAGCGGCCTTCTCGCTCGATCTGCGTGTTCCGGCCGGGATGACCAGCCTGTCAGTCGGCAACATGATCGTGCGGCGACCGGGAGCGGACGGCAGCGAGATCCAACCTGGAAAGCGCCTCGGCCCTACTCGGCCTATCTTTACGGCTTTGCGGTGGGTCGACTCACGCGGGTCAGCGAACGGGTCGGATCAAAAAGGCTCACCTATCTGAGCAACACTGCCGACGCGGGCGAGCTGAAACGACGCTTGGCAGGGACAAAGGATATGGTCGCCTTTCTCTCCGCCAAGGCGGGCATGCCGCTTCCGGTTGCCGACTACAGCCAGCTTCTGGTCGAAGGCGATGAGGCGCAGGAGGCGGCGACATACTCCGTCCTCGGCAGCGATGCGCTGCCGAGGCAGCCAGATGATCCGTCGCAGGATTGGGCCATCGTACACGAACTTACCCATCAATGGTGGGGCAACCTGATCACATGCGAAACCCTCAAGGACTTCTGGCTGAACGAGGGCATCACGACATTCATGACGGCCGCATGGAAGCAGCATCGCTACGGTCGCGCCGCGTATGAAGCCGAACTCAATGAAGCCAGAAGCCGGTTTGAAAAGGCGCGAGCGATGGGTTTTGACAAGCCGCTGGCTTGGAACGGCACCTACCCGACATTGGGCGTCCGACGCGCGATCCAATACAGCAAGGGCGCGCTGTTCATGGCGCAGCTCCGGGTCACGCTCGGCGATGCCGCGTTCTGGTCTGGCCTGCGCCGCTACACCCGTGACCATGCGGGCGGCACGGTCACCAGCATAGACCTAAAGCGGGCGATGGAGGAAGCGAGCGGCCGGGACTTGCGTCCGCTGTTCGCCGAATGGGTGTTCGGCGAGGGCCTTTCGGAAGGGCAGTCGCAATAGCTTGGCCGTGATGACATTTACCGCTGACAGAACCATGCCAATTAGCTCTGACATCCACAGTTTGTGTCGCGGAAAAATCGGGAACACAAACGTTCGTTTGTGAAAGGGACAATAGGTGTTGATCGGCTACGCCCGTGTCTCGAAAGGCGACGATCAAAGCACGGCGCTCCAGCGTCGCGCGCTCAAAGGAGCTGGGTGCGAACGCATATTCGAGGAAGCGGCCAGTGGCGGACGCTGGGATCGTCCCGAGCTGCACCGGATGATTGACCAGCTCCGCACCGGTGATGTCGTGACCGTCTGGAAGCTCGACCGGCTTTCGCGCTCGCTCAAGGACCTGCTTCACATCCTCGACCGCATCGAAGTCGCAGGCGGTGGGTTTCGTTCGCTCACCGAAAGCATCGACACGACTTCCCCTGCAGGACGGATGATGATGCAAATGGTGGGCAGCTTCGCGGAGTTCGAGCGCGCGATGATCCGCGAGCGCACCTCCGCTGGCCTTGCTCAAGCCCGTGCTGAGGGCCGTGTAGGTGGGCGTCGCCCGAAACTCACACCCTCACAGCGCGGCGATGTCGTGGAAAACGTGATAACCGGCCGAAAGACCGCAGCGCAGATGGCCAAGCTCTATGGAGTCAGCGAACCAACGATCAGCAGGGTCCTCGCTGCTGCACGGCAGGAGGCCGCCTTGTGAGGAGAATGACCGCATGAAACCCAGTAATGATTTGAGCGGACTCATCAAATATCTGTCGCGTGCCGAGTGGCACGACCGACTTGAAGATGTCATGGGCGACCATTTTGCGCCAATAATGACCGCGTTTGACATCGAATATGAAGAGATTGGTGAAATTCTAGGGGAACACTGGGATCGCACGCTTTGGGGCTGCGCTTTCGAGGATTTTCTGACACAGAGCTTCGATCCTGACGGCATCAACATCGTCGATGATTATATCAAACGGCGGGGCTGGAACGAAAAAGTACAGAGCAAAGCCTATATGAAGGCGCTGAGCACATCGGTGATGAGCCTTTATGAAGCCAGCGAAATTGTACCGGGCCAATCGATGACGCTCCGCGACATGGTGCGCGGCGGCGAGCCGCTGCTCGTGCATGAACATTCGGCGACCCAGTCACTCAAAAAATGGGACAGGATCGCGGCACGCGTTGTGCCAATGAACGGCAAGCATATTCTGGCTGGTGGTGTGTTGCCTTTTACCCTGGAAGGCACAACGCTGTTTCAGAAGGGATTTGATGACCTTTACCGGCAAAGTCGGGATGAAGGTATTCATGCCGATCGTGATGTGCTGCTCGCCGACGCGGCGTCGCTGTTCACCAATGTCTGGCTGTTCGACACCTTGCCCAAGGCCATGGGTCTCATTGCGCCGATGGTTTACAACAGCGATGGCGACGAACTGGTCTTCCATAGTGTGCGTTTCCCACTCGCCACCGGTGTCACCCAAAAGGCCATTGGCGCACAGCTTGATACCGTCAAAGCGCTGCATCGAGAAAGCGCGACCTTCTGGAATTGGTTGGGCACCAAGCCAACCAAACGGAAAGACAAGAAAGCTGACGGTGTGGCGTTCAACAGCACGATGGAAGACGGAACCCCAATACTGGGCAATATTGAGCTGAAAGGACGGTTCGTCACCCTGACGGTGAATTCGGCAGAACGTGCGAAAGCAGGCACGCCGTTATTTACTAAAGCTCTTGGAAATCTGGTGCGCGCGCCGCTAACCGAGATTCAAACCATCGATCAAATGCGTGCGGATCATGAAGGAAATGACGCGCCCCGATCGGTCGTCCCGCCAGAGATTGCGACGAAGCTTGTTCATGAGATGCTCGACAAATCATATCGAGAAACACTCGATCAGCCAGTCGGCATGCTTGGGGATATCACCCCGCGCGCAGCCTCAAAGTCGGCGAACGGGCGCGTCAAACTTGTAGAGTGGCTGAAATATATCGAAAATCGAAGTGCCCAACAGCCCGACGATACCGACCCGATGGCAACGTATGATTATTCTTGGCTATGGCGTGAGCTCGGCGTGGAAAACGAACGGAGATAAGGCTCGCCAAAATGTGCAGGACAGATGTATTTAAGGCCCTACCGTGAATCTGTGTCCCAATAATGCACTGGAGCCATAGTAACCCCGAGGAGACTAAAAATGGCGTTTACCGAGGCCGAAAAGCAGCAGTGGCATGCCGATCGTCGAGCAGGGAAATCCACGGATAACGATTATACCCCATCCCTAACCTGTGGGCATTGCGGCAACCCGTTCAGCTCGGGTGCGGGAGTGGTCACCGACGACTTCTCACTATGCGACGTTTGCAACGGCGATTGATCCTTCCTGTCATTCGTCTGTGCGGCCGAACAGGCGACCAAAGAACCCGCGTTTGGATTCGGTAGGGCCAGGTCCCGCCAGCAGGCCGATCACTCTGGCCTGTGCCTCCCGGCGTTCGTCCTCGGATTTATCGAGCCGTTGCCGCAGGTCATCGACCACACCATCGCGATCACGAAGCTGTTCACGCAACAGTTCAACTTCCCGGAGCAACCCCCCTGTTTCCATTAGGGTTTCCCTGTTTCCAACAGGGGTATCAAGGCGGGCTTCTTCAACGGTTTCCGGCTGTTTCGGGGGAAACACCCGAAACAGCTCGGATGTGTCGATCAGGTAGCCATTATCGGTTTTCTCGGCATAGCTAAGACGCCCCGATTTAAGGGCTTTCGAGACGGTTCCCTTACTGACACCGGCCAGCTCGGCACCCTTCGTCATCGACACCGTAGCCATAGGTTTACCCCGTGTTTCCAACCGGGGAACCATGACCGGTTGCCATAGGGTATCGCGCAACCCTGCCAGAGACAAGGATCAGGGTTTCGCCCACTTCTCCGCGCAACCCTTCACCCATGTGGTCCAATCATCGCGAAGAGCGTCACCCCGGAGTTGCCGTCGCCGGTCAGATCGGACGCGGACGTATTGATCCGCTAGCCGTTGAATTGCATGGCCTCCGCCGTTGGCGAGGCCGATCGCATAAAGGTCTGGCGTCCGATATTCCGACACCTGATCGTCAGCAGGCCACCGCAGTATGTCCGAAACCGAAAGGCTGGCGGCTGTGGCAGCGATGATCGCAGCAGGATCAACGACCGTCTCTACCGTGCCTTCGCGCCGTGCGCGTCGGCCGGCGCGGTGACGCTCGTTTTCTTCCTCTGCCGCTACGACAGCGATCGGAGCTTTGCGGCGGAATGTGATCGCTACTTCGGTGACCTTGCGGCCCCTTCGCTTTGCGACCTCCCAGGCGACCGAGAATTGAGGAACGAGCTGATTTATCTCGGCCGTCGCTGCATCGAGGACGAAGCGGCGCAGATCGGCAAAGGACCCATAGGTGCCTTCAGGAACGCCGAGTTTGGACCGTAGCGTGGCGACGTCCCCCCGCCAGATCGGCACGTCGCGGCGATAGAGCAACGCTCCGAGCTGGTAGAGTTCGAGGGCATATTTGCTATCGAACGCTAGCACTGTTGCCCGGTGCAGCAGGGCATAGGCTTCGCTGTCTTTCAGAAGATCGCGGGCGCGGCGAGTGAATCGGTAGATCAGCCACCCCTGCTCTCCCCCCTCAAATGTCTCCTCGATCATCTGGAACGTGCGCCGCCCTTGGTCGCCCTCGACCTGATCGGGCATCGCAAAAAAGATACCCATTAGCTCGTCGATCGTATCGGTAAGGCGATCATTGGAATTGTGGGAGCCGCGCAGCATGCGCTTGGCGATCCGATGTTCTTGGTCGCGCCATGCGTCGCCAGCGGCCTGGTGCATCATCAGGGCGAGAATCTTGCGAGCCGAGAGGGTAAGCGAAGCACCGCGAGCATAGCGGACCTCGACCAGTTCGCGCGGTTGCACGATCGTGTCGGAACCCCGCTCCTTCTCGATCCGCGCAACTTCCATCGTGCGCCCAGGCTTATCGTCGGCTGCCTCGCTCATGGCAGCACAATCGTTCGATGCGACAACACGGTCAAGTATCATGAGATGAGCGCGGCTAGCTCCTCACTTCACGCACCCCATTTCTCACGATACCCCACCCCATTTCTCACGATACCCC
>JAEMRT010000234.1 GCA_016463225.1 Sphingopyxis sp.
GCGCGCTGGACGATGTACGGGATTGGCTTAAGGGATTGTTCGAAGGAGGAATGGCATAACGCCAACGCTCGCCACGCCGGCGCAGGCGGGCATGACGAAGAAGGGTGGGTAGCAGCCTGTCCGCTTTCGGAGCATAAAGGAGGTGGACCGGACACGAGAGGCCAACTCAAAAATGTTTTGGGAATCAACCCCATGGAGGTCAGGCTTCTTGCGATCTCGTTCTATGAAGAAGGGGTATCACGAACGCGTAAGCTGGCCACTTACTTGGCGGCGCGCGGGCTTAAACGACTGGCCCGCGGTATCTGCACTCGGAGACGACCACGATTGGGCGCGAAAGATGGGAACGGGGTTCGTTGCCGAGTTCGGTAATGAAGTTTTGTTTTTGATTGATCGGGATTGGTTTGGCTGGCCTGATCTGCCCCAATGGGGACTGGCGTCATTTGATCCGGCTAATGGAAAGTGGAACCTCTGGGGTAACTTTTCAGATTTGCCTTGTGCGTGGACTGTTCCTGCCCCCCCTGTATGGACCGGAACGAAATCCTCCTTAGTCCGGTTCTCGACCAGATTTATTTGCAATTGAATGACCGGCTTTGGTCGAGGCTGTGTAAAAACGCCGTTTTGTGGTAGAGTTTTCCGGGATCTCGGGAGGCTTACCGATGGGCCGTTTCGTGGAAGAACAAGACCGCCGACAGGATTTTTTATTGCCGGCATCGCTCGATGATTATGTAGCTGAAGATAACCCGGTTCGGGTCGTTGAGGCGTTTATCGACGAGTTGGATCTGGTGGCAGTTGGTTTTGCCGGGGCGATGCCAGCGCCTACCGGGCGCCCAGCCTATCATCCTTCGACGATGCTCAAGATCTACCTTTACGGTTATCTGAACAGGATCCAGTCGAGCAGGCGACTGGAGCGCGAGGCACAGCGTAATATCGAACTGATGTGGCTGACCGGTCGATTGGCACCGGACTTCAAGACGATCGCCAACTTTCGACGGGACAATGGTGCAGCAATCCGGGCGGTCTGCAGTCAGTTTGTGGTTCTGTGCCGACAGTTGAGCCTGTTCGGACAGGCGGTCGTCGCGATCGACGGCAGCAAGTTCAAAGCGGTGAACAACCGGGATCGCAACTACACAGAGCACAAGGCGGCCAAGCGGATCGAGCAGGTCGAGGCCAGCATCGAGCGCTACCTTGCAGCCCTCGATCGTGCCGATCGTGAGGCCAGTGACGTTCCGCAAGCGCGGGTCGAACAGATCCGCGAGAAGATCGCGGGCTTGCGCGGCCAGATGCGGTTCCTGAAGAAAATGGCCGCACAAGTCGAAGCGGCGCCCGATCATCAGGTGTCGCTGACCGACCCGGATGCCAGGTCCATGAACAGCAGTGGTCGCGGCACTGGCATTGTCGGCTACAACCTGCAGGCAGCGGTGGATGCCGAACATCACCTCATCGTCGCGCATGAAGTGGTGAACGAGGGCAATGACCGGGCGCAACTCGCGCCGATGGGCCGGCAAGCGCAGGCGGCCATCGCCGCACCCGAAATCACCGTCCTGGCGGATCGTGGCTATATGAACGGCGAACAGGTGCTGGAATGCGAAGGCACCGGCATTCTACCCTGCGTGCCCAGAACCGACACGTCCGGGAAGGCCCAGCGCGGTTTATTCACCAAGGCCGACTTCGTGTACGACGCCGACCACGACCGATATACTTGCCCGGCAGGGGAATATCTGACCAAGGCGCGTCCACGGTCGGATCATCACGGCGACATCGACCATTACCGCAACCTGAGCGCCTGCCAGAGCTGCGCTTTGCGACCGCGCTGCACCACTGAATACGTGAAGCGCGTCAAACGATGGAAGCATGAGGCGGTCATCGACGCCATGCAAAAGCGGCTGGACCTGTTACCCAATGCCATGGGCATCCGTCGCCGGACCGTCGAGCATGTCTTTGGCACGCTCAAATCCTGGATGGGCAGCACCCACTTCCTGACCAAGACGCTCAAAAACGTCAGAACTGAGATAAGTTTGTGCGTGCTGGCCTACAATATGAAGCGGATGATACAGATCATGGGCATTCAGCCACTCATCGCAGCGATCCGCACCTGAAAGCCGATGCGAAGGCCGACATTCTGTCACCGCAGCCTCCCGATCCTACCGCGCGCCTTCCAGCTCGGGAGCGTTTCTACACAGCCTCGGTCGTTGGCGGACATTCGCGACCTGTCTATTTTCGCCGCATAGCTGACAGAGAGCAAGAGAATGATCCCTATTGATGGCGACCGAACGCCGCTGGTGAGAA
>JAEMRT010000160.1 GCA_016463225.1 Sphingopyxis sp.
CCAAGCCGTCGGGCGAGATCATCGAAACGCCGATCATCTCGAACTTCAAGGAAGGTCTGACCGTTCTTGAATATTTCAACTCGACCCACGGCGCCCGTAAGGGTCTGGCCGATACGGCGCTCAAGACGGCAAACTCGGGTTACTTGACCCGCCGTCTGGTCGACGTGTCACAGGATTGCGTCGTGATCGAAGAAGATTGCGGCACCGACCGCGGCATGGAAATGCGTGCGATCATCCAGGGCGGTTCGACGATCGCCTCGCTGGGCGAGCGCATCCTGGGCCGCACCACGCTGGAAGACGTGCTCGACAAGGACGGCAATGTGCTGGCCCCGGTCGGCACCCTGCTCGACGAGCCGACGACGCAGCGGATCGAAGATGCCGAAGTTCAGTCGGTCAAGATTCGCTCGCCGCTGGTTTGCGAAGCAGTGCTGGGCGTTTGCGGCAAATGCTATGGCCGTGACCTGGCCCGCGGTACCCCGGTGAACATCGGTGAAGCGGTCGGCGTTATCGCCGCCCAGTCGATCGGTGAACCCGGCACCCAGCTGACCATGCGTACCTTCCACATCGGTGGTGCGGCGCAGGTCAACGAGCAGTCGAACGCGGAATCGATCTCGGACGGCACGATCGAATATCGTGACATGCCGACGATCGTCGACCAGCGCGGTCGCCGTCTGGCGCTCGCCCGTTCGGGTGAAGTCGCGGTGATCGACAGCGAAGGCCGCGAACGCGCGTCGCACAAGCTGCCCTATGGCGCGCATATCCTGTTCAAGGATGGCGACAAGGTGAAGAAGGGCGAGCGGATTGCCGAATGGGATCCGTTCACCATGCCGCTGATCACCGAAAAGCAGGGTGTCGTGAAGTATCAGGATCTGGAAGATACCAAGACCCTGATCGAACAGGTCGACGAAGCGACGGGCATCGCCCAGCGCGTCGTGATCGAATATCGTTCAGCAGGCCGCGCCAAGAAGGAAGACCTTCAGCCGCGCCTGACCCTGCTCGACGATGCTTCGGGTGAAGCCGCGCGCTACCTGCTCGCGGTCGGCACGATGCTGTCGGTCGAGGATGGCCAGACGGTGCAGGCGGGTGACGTTCTGGCTCGTGTCAGCCGCGAAGCGTCGAAAACGCGCGACATCACCGGCGGTCTGCCGCGGGTGGCCGAGCTGTTCGAAGCGCGCATTCCGAAGGATAACAGCGTTATCGCCAAGATCAGCGGCCGCATTGAATTCGTCAAGGATTACAAGGCGAAGCGCAAGATTGCGATCGTTCCCGAAGAAGGCGATCCGATCGAGTACCTCATTCCCAAGTCGAAGGTCTTGGAAGTGCAGGAAGGCGATCAGGTCAAGCGCGGCGACGCCTTGATCAGCGGTTCGCCGAACCCGCACGACATCCTGGATGTCATGGGCGTCGAGGCGCTGGCCGAATATCTGGTCGCCGAAATCCAGGAAGTGTACCGACTGCAGGGCGTGAAGATCAACGACAAGCACATTGAGGTGATCGTTCGCCAGATGCTGCAGAAGGTCGAGATCACCGCTGGCGGCGACACCACGTTGCTGCCGGGTGAACAGCTCGATTATCTGGAGATGATGGAATATAACGCCAAGCTGCCGAAGAATGGCGTGCCTGCCGAGGGCCGTCCGGTCCTGCTGGGCATCACCAAGGCGTCGCTGCAAACGCGCAGCTTCGTTTCGGCGGCATCGTTCCAGGAGACGACCCGCGTTCTCACCGAAGCTTCGGTGCAGGGCAAGGTCGACTCGCTGATCGGGCTCAAGGAAAACGTCATCGTCGGCCGTCTGATCCCGGCGGGTACCGGCGCCGCCATGAACCGCGTCCGCGTCACCGCGTCGAGCAAGGATGCCGCGCTGCGCGCATCGATGCGCGCCGCAAGCCAGGTCGACCTGATCGCACCGGCCAGCGCCGCTGCCGAGCATGCCGCCGAACTGGCGCAAGGCCCCGAAGCCGCGATGGGCGACGATCCGCTGGGCAAGGTCCAGGGCGAAGACTTCACGACCGATGACGTGATGGTCGAAGATCGTCCGGAGGGTGAGGGCGAAGCGTAAGCTTCCGCGCTGCCTTTGGCTGACAGAAACGAGCCCCGTCGGAGCGATCCGGCGGGGCTTTTTCGTTTTTGAGGGAGGCGCTTCGCCGTCAGATCTGGGGTGGAAAGCGGACGTGACGCTCGTATGAGTTGAGCAGGAGAGCCGCTGCGATCATCACGGGCTGGCGAACATGAGGATGTGCCGCAGTGATTACACCTTCTATCGGTACGCACGGATTAAGCCAAGTTGCCATAGCCATTCTATGGATCGCTTTCCTCCCTGCTGCGACATGGGTCTTGTATCGCGTTGCTCATGGGCGGCATTGGATGCCGCCCTATATCGTTGCCGCCGTCGCCACCGTACTTTGGGCCGGGGGGCTGATGCTATTGGCATTTTTGGATGGCAGGGGCATTGCCAATGTGACCAACCCCCGATGGGATCGGATGGCCCCCATCATGATTTGCGGCTTCGCTGGTTCGTGGATTTTATGCCGGATCCTTGTGCGCCGGGCCACAGAGAATATCGATTTAAGCGTGTTCGATTGAATGACCTTGTGCGTCCCTCTCATCGTCCCGAACTGGTCGATTCCTAACTTCCGGGCCAAATCGGCGGCGAACGACCGGAACGGGGTGGTGAGTCGCCCTCATGTCGTCGTCACCCCGGACTTGATCCGGGGTCCATGAGGCCTTGCACTGGCCTGTACTGAGAAGGCGGATGGATCCCGGATCAAGTCCGGGATGACGAGCGTGTAGGTCCGCTTCCGGTCGATGGCAGGAACCCCAAATAGAAAAGGGCCCACCGGGGTGGCCGGTGAGCCCTTGGTTGCTTGGGAATGTGCGGGCCGGGGTGACTGCGCCTGAAAGGCGTCCGGCCCTATGCTGCCTCCTAGGGCGCGAGGATCGCGACGGCGAGGTACAGCAGCAGTGGCAGGCCGAAGCCGAGCAGCGTCAGGGCGACAAAGCCGACGCGCGTCCACAAGACGTCGAAGCCGAACTGGTCTGCCATCCCGGCGCAGACGCCGAAGATCACACCATCGCGACGATTCTTGCGAAAACCCTGTTTCATTTCTTTCCTTTCCATCCCGGCCAATGGCCGGCGTTATTGCGCGCTGCGGTTGATCAGGCGATCAGGCCGTTGGGGCCAGCAGCAGCGAGGAACATGATCGAGCAGTAAAGCGAGGCAACGGCTGCGATCGCATAGCTCTTGAACGAGTCGACATTGAAATGGGCCATGATATTTTCCTTCCTTGAACCTTCCATCCGGGCCATCCCGGTGGATGCCGACACTATTGCAGGGACCGTGCCAAATTCGTTCATTGGCGGTTAAGCGTGGTTTTTGAGCTAGCGACAGATTATTTCAGAGTGAAATTTGCGCTATGGTGGTGAAAATTCCCGTTAGTCGGAAAAATGCCCGTTAGATTTTTCGATCTAGCCAGCGCGCTGCCGTATCGTCGCGTTTGGACGCGAGGGCGGGATCCCGGCCTTCGCCGGGATGACGGCAGTAGGTCCGGTGCGGGCGGGAGTGGGCTGGCGCGGTTGGAGTAGCTGCGGTAGGCGGCATACAGGATGACGCTGACCCGCCTTTCGCTGACCGATTTTCGCAATCATGCCGGGGCGGAGCTGGTGGCCGGGCCGGGGCTGGTCGCGCTGCACGGCGACAATGGTGCGGGGAAGACCAATATACTGGAGGCGATATCGCTGCTGGCGCCGGGGCGCGGGCTGCGCCGCGCGGCGCTGAGTGACATGGTGCGCGACGGCGCGAGCGGCGGCTTTGCCGTGTTCGCCGAAGTTCTGGCGGGGGATGATCTGGCGCCGGTGTCGCTGGGCACCGGGATCGAACCCGCGCACCCCGGGCGGCGGATCGTGCGGATCAACGGCAGCGCCGCGGCGTCGGCGTCGCTGGGCGAATGGCTGGCGGTGCTGTGGCTGACCCCGGCGATGGACCGGCTGTTCGTCGAGACCGCGGGCAACCGCCGCCGCTTCCTCGACCGGCTGGTGCTCGCGCTCGACCCGCGCCACGCGCAGCACAGCAACCGGTATGAGGCGGCGCTACGCGCGCGCGGCAAACTGCTTTCCGATCTGCCCAGCGCCGACCCGCAATGGCTGGCGAGCCTTGAGGCGCAGCTTGGTGAACATGGCGTGGCGATGGATGCGGCGCGGCAAGCCACGCTCTCGGCGCTGTCGGCCGAACTGGCCGATCAGCCCGACGCGCCCTTTGCCCGCCCGCTGCTGACGCTGGTCGACAGCGACGGCGCAGCGCGCGAGGCAGCGCATGACGTGGCGGCGTTGCAGGCGCTGTTTGCGGGGCGCCGCCGGATCGACGCAGCGGCGGGGCGCGCGACCGCGGGGCCGCACCGCAATGATCTGGTCGCGGTCCACGCCGCGACGGGTCGCGCCGCGGCGCGCTGTTCGACCGGTGAGCAAAAGGCGATGCTGCTGTCGCTGGTGCTGGCGCACAGCGATTGCGTCGCGCGCGCGCGCGGACAGCGGCCGGTGCTGTTGCTCGACGAGGTTGCGGCGCATCTCGACCCGCTGCGCCGCGGCGCGCTTTACGCGCGATTGGCCGCGCAGGGGGGGCAGGCGTGGCTGACCGGGACCGAGGCAGCGCTGTTCGCCGACATGCCGGGTCCGGTGGCGCGATTCGCGATTGCTGGCGGCCGAATTGCCGCGGGCTAGTACATCGCACAGCAACAATTGCGCCAATCTGGCGGCAATTTCGGGTGGAGCGTAATTGATAGCGCATTGCAATATGCGGTTGCGCCGCTATTAATCCATCGGTGGAACAATAGAATAGCGCAAAGCTGGGTCGGTCCACACAAGCTTTTCCAGCCAGGGAGTATAGTATGAATCTTTTCAAGAAGGCGGCGATTAGCCTCGCCGCAACGTCGTTGATCGCGGCGCCGGTCGCTGCATCGGCCGCGCAGAGCGTTCGTGCTGCTTCGACCGTCGAAGGTCAGAGCGACCTGGAAGGCGAAACCAGCTGGATCTACCTCGCGCTGGCAGCCGTCGGCATCATTGTTGGGATCGTGCTGCTCACCGACGGTGACGACGAACCGACCAGCCCGTAACCGGTCTGCGATTCGAGTTTAGCGAGGGGCTGCGGACTATGTCCGTGGCCCCTTTGCTATTTTGGGCGAGGTCTATTGGTCGCCGCGAGGTCGCGTCCCACGCGGCGCTAGAGAATCTCGCGCACCACATCCTGCGGGCGGCACAGCCGGACGCCTTTGTCGGTTTCGACGATCGGGCGTTCGACATAGGCGGGGTGGGCGGCCATTGCGGCGATGATCGCGTCTTCGCTGGCCTCTTTCAGCCCACGCTCTTCGGCATCGGTACCGCGCAGGCGCAGCGCATCGCGCGCCGTAATTCCGGCGGAGGCGAACAGCCGGCGTAGCTTGTCGGCGGCGTAAGGCGTTTTCAGATATTCGACGACGGTCAGGTCGACCCCCGGCGTCTCCTGCAGGATTGCGAGCGTCTTGCGCGAGGTGCCGCAGGCGGGGTTGTGCCAGATGGTTGCATTCATGCGCGCGGTCCTAACGAGGCCTTTCCAGACCGTAAACCCGCTATTCATAGCATATATGGCACATTTGCTCGCATGACAGGGAACCACCTGCTTGCCTTTCGCGGCGAACGCACGACTTATGCAATGTCGAAGGATCGCCAAAGGCGACCAATGCGGGGTTGGGTAGCACGTGAGTAAATTGATCGATCGCAGGGCGATGCTGGCCGGACTGGCCGGGGCAGGCGCCGTGGCCGCAGCGCCGGTGCGCGCGCAACTGCCCGACTGGATTCGGCAACCGCTGGCCCCGATGGCGCCGCCGGTCGATTATCTGGCGGTCGCGCGCAAACAGATCGCGATGCAAAGCCGCTTCATTCCGCAAACCGACCGCGTTGGCATCGTCGATTTCGGCCTGCCGTCGGCGCGTCCGCGTTTTGCGCTGGTCGATATGATCGCGGGCAAGATCGAGATGTTTCCGGTTACCCACGGCCGCGGATCGGACCCGCAGCATGACGGCTGGCTCAAAAGCTTTTCGAACCGCGTCGGCAGCCTCGCGACCTCACGCGGTGCCTATCGCACCAGCGACTATTATTGGGGTGCCAACGGATCGTCGATGCGGCTGGCGGGGCTGGAGCCCGATAACAACAATGCCGATGCGCGCGCGATCGTCGTTCACGGCGCCTGGTACGCCGACCCGTCGCTGATCGCGACGCAGGGCAAGCTGGGGCGCAGCGAGGGCTGCTTCGTGTTCGGCGAGGATCTGTTGCCGATGATCCTCTACAAGCTGGGGCCGGGGCGGCTGTTGTTCGCCGACCGGCTGAGCGAGATGCCGCCGGTGCCGGTGCCATTCCAGCTGCCGCCGGTCGCTGACAATATCCGCCGTGCGGGTTCGGTCAGCGGGACGTTCCCGACCACAGCGGATTGAGGTTGGCGTAAGCCAACCCCGGCGTTCGCCCACCCGCCAGCGGATTAACGCACCCGCAATCCACCTTTCCACATTGCCGTCGCGCGGCCTTGCACGGGCATGCCGTCGAACGGGGTGTTGCCCGCATAGGCCGCCATCTTTTTCGCATCGACTTGCCACGGTGTGCCGTCGTCGATCAGGATGAGATCGGCCTCCATGCCCACGGTCAGGCGCCCGGCGTTGAGGCCGAGCAGGCAGGCGGGGGTGGCGGCGAGCATTTCGAACAGGCGGCCGGGCGCGACATGGCCGTCGCGCACGAGGTTCAGGCCGAGCGCGAGTAGCGTTTCGGCGCCCGCCATGCCGGGCAACGCCTCGGCAAAGGGCAGGCGCTTGTCCTCGGGGCCGCGCGGGTCGTGGCCCGACGCCAGGACGTCGATCGTCCCGTCAGCGACGGCGGCGAGGCACGCCTGCCGATCGTCCTCGCTGCGCAGCGGCGGTGACAGGCGCGCGAAGGTGCGGAAATCGCCGATCGCGGTGTCGGACAGGAACAGGTGCGCGGGGGTGATGCCGCAGAGGACGGGCAGGCCCTTCGCCTTGGCGGCGCGGATCAGGTCGAGCCCGCGCGCGGTGGTGACCTGGCGGAAATGGACCGGGGCGCCGGTTTCCTCGACGAGCGCGAGGTCGCGCGCGATCGCGATCGCCTCGGCGATAGCGGGGGCCGAGGCGAGGCCGAGGCGGGTCGCCATTTCGCCGTCGGTCGCGACCGCGCCGGCGGTGAGGCCTTCATCCTCGGCGTGGAGGATCGTGACGAGGCCGAGCGAGGCGGCGTAGGCGAGGACGCGGCGCATCACGCCGCTGTCGGCGATGCGCGTGCGGCCGGTCGCGATGGCGCGCGCGCCCGCGCTTTTCATCAGGCCGGTTTCGGCGAGTTCGCGGCCCGCGAGGCCTTTGGTGGCTGCGGCGACGGGGTGGACCCACAGGTCGGGCTTGCCGCCTTTGGCGGCGCGCTCGACGAGGCCGGGGTCGTCGAGCGGTCCGGCGTCGGGCATCAGCGCGGCGCGGGTGATGCCGCCAAAATGGAAAGCGGGCTTGTCGGTCGCGAAGACGCCGAGGTCGATGATACCGGGGGCGAGCCACTGGCCCTTGGCATCGACGGTTTCGGTGCCGTCGGGCGTTTCCGTCGGATCGATCGCCGCGATACGTCCGTCGACGACGAGGAGGCGACCCGGGCGCTGCGTGTCGCCGTCGATCAGCTGCGCGTTCGCGATGAGGAGCGGTTTCAGTTCCATCCCGCGACCCCCCGCTTGCGGCGCGTCAAAATGTCGAGGCAGGCCATGCGCACCGCAACCCCCATTTCGACCTGTTCGGTGATCGTCGAGCGGGTGGGGTGGTCGGCGATGCTGCTGTCGATCTCGACCCCGCGGTTCATCGGGCCGGGGTGCATGACGATGGCATCGGGCTTCGCCTTTTCGAGGCGTTTGGGGGTCAGGCCGTAGAGCGCGTGATATTCGCGCGCGCTGGGTAGGTAGGCGCCGTCCATGCGTTCGTTCTGGAGGCGGAGCATCATAACGACGTCGGCGTCTTTCAGCCCTTCATCCATGTCGGTGAAGGTCGTCACATGCATGCGGTCGATCGCGGGCGGGGTGAGCGTTGGCGGCGCGACGACGCGGACCTCGTTGCCGAGCAGGGTGAGCGCGAGGATGTTCGAGCGCGCGACGCGGCTGTGGAGGACGTCGCCGCAGATGGCGATGGTGAGCCCCTCGACCTTGCCTTTGCGGCGGCGGATCGTCAGCGCGTCGAGCAGCGCCTGCGTCGGATGTTCGTGGCGG
>JAEMRT010000161.1 GCA_016463225.1 Sphingopyxis sp.
GTCGAGACACCCCGTAGCGTAGCGCGCCCCAAGCGTGTCTCGACTTCGCTCGACACGAACGGAATTATAGGCTCGGCTTGACCACAATAGCCTGCAACCGGTCGCCTGCGCTCATTCCCTAAGCCCCCGCATCGCCGCGCCCGCCGCAAACGGCCCGATCATCGTCAGCAGCAAACTCGTCGCCGCCAGCAATTTCATCGCCCCGCGCCCCGACGGGTCGAGCATCCCGGCGCCAAAGATCAACAGCGGCACCGCGAGCGGCAGCACCAGCAGCCCGCCGATCGCGCTGCCGCCGCCCTTCAGCCCCGCGGTCAGCGCCGCGCTCAGCACCGCCAGCGCCGCCAGCGCCGGGATCGCAATCGCAATGCCGACCGCCAGCAATTCCACCCGCGCCGCATCCTGCGCCAGCAACGCCGCCGCGGGGAACAAGGCGATCATTAACGGCAGCCCAAAGGCGATCGCGTGCGCGAAAATCTTGACCGCCGCGATCACTTCATCGGCGATCCCGCGCACCGCGAGCTGATCAAGCACGCCGGCATCGCGGTCGGGCCGCACCAGCCGGTCGATCGGCAGCAATGCCGCCAGCAGCGCCGCGACCCACACCATCCCGCCGCCCGCGCGCCGCAGCAGCGGTGCATCCGGCCCCACCGCAAAAGGGAAAGCGGTCGCGACGAGCAGGAAGAACAGCACCGGCAACCACAGCGCCCCGCTGCCCCACGCGCGCCGCAGGTCGCGCCAGAACAGGGCGAGGAGGGTGGTCATGCCAACGCCCCCATGTCCAGCTCCCCCAGATCATCAATCCCCAGCGCAAAATGCGACGCCAGCATCACCGCCCCGCCATTCGCCCGGTGCGTCGCCACCGCCGCGACCAGCCGCGCCTGCGCCGCATCGTCCATGCCGTTGGCAGGCTCGTCGAGCAGCCAGATCGGCGCCCCCGACGCGATGACCCGTACCATCGCGGCGCGCTTGCGTTGCCCGGTCGAGAGCATCGCCACCGGCACGTCGCTCAGCGGCGCCAGCGCCATCGCCGCCATGGCGCGGTCGACCGCGTGGCCGTCGACGGTGTCGACCCGCGCCCAGAAATCGAGCGCGCGGCGCAGCGGCAGTTCGGCATCAAGCGCCGAGGCTTCGTCGATCAATGCGCAGCGCCCGCGGCGCTCGACCGTTCCTGCCGCGGCGCGCAGCAGCCCCGCGGCCAGGCGGATCAGGCTCGACTTGCCCGCACCATTGGGCCCGCGCAGCCACAGCGCCGCGCCGGGCGCCAGCGCCAGCGACAGGTTTTCGAACAGCAGCCGGTCGCCGCGGATGCACGCCACGCCATCGAGCCGCAAAAGCTCGGTCACGCCATGTCTTCCAGCGCGTGCATATCGTCGTCCGAAAAGCCGAAATGATGCCCGATCTCGTGGATCAGCACATGGCGCACCAGCCGATCGAGCCGCTCACCGGTGTCGATCCATTCGACCAATATGGGAATGCGATACAGCGTCACCCGGTCGGGCATGCCGCCGCTTTCGCCGATGCTGCGTTCGGTCAGCGGGCGCCCTTCGTACAGGCCGGTCAGGTCATAGGGATGCTCGATGTCGAGCGATTTCAGTATCTCGTCGTCGGCAAATTCTTCGATCGCGATCACCACGCCCTGAATATGCGGCAGAAACACTGCGGGCATCGTATCCAGCGCCGCCTCGGCCATCGCGAACAGCGCATCGGCGTCGGGTGCGCCGCCAGTCCAGCCAGCTGGCAAATCGGGGAGGGTGGGCTTGTCGCTCATCGCGCCCTTCCTTATGGCGGGCGCGGCAGCTTGGCCAGCGGGAGAAGAAAAGATGGTCCAGAAACTCGACGAAGACGCCCGCACCGCGCTGCTCGCGCGTTTCCCCGACTGGACCCACGAACCGACGCGCGACGCGATCACCCGCCGCTTCAAATTCGACGATTTCGCGCAGGCGTTCGGCTTCATGGCCAGCGTCGCGATCATCGCCGAGAAAATGGACCATCATCCCGAATGGTCGAACGTCTATAACCGCGTCGACGTCCTGCTGACGACGCACGATGCCGACGGCTTGTCGGAGCGCGATGCGCAGCTGGCCGAAGCGATCGAGCGGCTGCTCTGATCGCATGATCCGCTTTGACCCGTCGCACCAGCTGCTCGCCGTCGGGGTCGCGATCCTCGCGGGGTTCGTCGACGCAGTCGGTTTCATTGAGTCGGCGGGCTTTTTCGTGTCCTTCATGACCGGCAATTCCACCCGGCTCGCGGTCGGGCTGGCCGAGGGGCCGCACGCGGCGCTCGTCGCCGCGATCATCATCGCGGTCTTTGTCGCGGGCGTCGTGGCGGGGTCGCTGGTCGGCGCGCACGCCGGGCGGCGACGGACGCCCGCGGTGCTGCTCGGCGTCACCATCTTGCTGGCCATTGCAACCATGCTGCGGCTCGATGGCGAGGACTGGGGTGCGATCCTGTCGCTCGCACTCGCGATGGGTATTGCCAATGCCGCCATCGCGGGCCGCGACGGCGCGGTGGTTGGGGTCACCTATATGACCGGCACGCTGGTGCAGATGGGGCAGAAAATGGCCAATGCCTTGCGCGGCGAGGGTGATCGCCGCTGGCTGCACCACTTGGGCCTGTGGGCGGCGCTCGTCGTCGGCGCCCTGCTTGGTGCGCGCGCCGTGATCTGGTCGCCGCCGCTGGCCTACGCGCTCGCCGTTGGGCTGGCCGCGGTGCTGGCGCTGCGTGCGGGCTGGATCGTCCGCAATGCCGGGTAGTGGACGGCTGGGCGACGTTCCTTCAAACGCAGCGTTCCACTGCAAAACTGTCGTTTTGCCCGATTCTGACAGCGCATCTTGCGCTCGTGTCACACCGGTCTAAAAGGCAGGAAAAATTTTTCCTTTAGGAGAGGGGTCCAAATGTCCGACAGCCTGCTGCGCCGTAAACCGATCGTTCCGCAGCAGCAGGAGGGGCATGGCCTCGCCCGCACGCTCGGCTGGCCGCACCTGATTGCGCTCGGCGTCGGGGCGATTGTCGGCACCGGCATCTTGACCCTGATCGGCGTCGGCGCCGACAAGGCTGGTCCTGCCGTGATCCTCGCCTTTGGTATTGCCGGCCTGATCTGCGCCTGCGCCGCGCTCGCTTATGCCGAAATGGCAACGATGATCCCCGCGTCGGGCAGCGCCTATACCTATTCCTATGTCGTGATCGGCGAACTCATCGCGTGGGTTGTCGGGTGGAGCCTGATCCTAGAATATTCGCTGGTGGTCAGCGCGGTTGCGGTCGGCTGGTCGGGCTATGCCGCGCCCTTGCTCGAAGCCTGGGCGGGCGTGCCGATGGCATTGATGCAGGGGCCCGAACTCGGCGGCGTCGTCAACCTGCCGGCGATCGCGATCATCGCCGTCGTCGCCGGATTGCTGCTCGTCGGCACGCGCGAAAGCGCGACGCTCAACGCGATCCTTGTGGTCGTAAAAGTCATCGCGCTGGTGATCTTTGTCGCGGTTGCGCTCCCTGCCTTCAACGCCGCCAATCTTGAACCGTTCAGCCCCTATGGCTTTGCCAAACATATGGGGCCCGACGGCGTCGAGCGCGGCGTGATGGCTGCCGCCGCGATCATCTTTTTCGCCTTCTACGGCTTCGACGCAATCGCGACCGCGGCCGAGGAAACGCGCAACCCCGACCGCGATCTCAAGATCGGCATCGTCGGGTCGATGTTCGTTTGCGTTGTCATCTATATCGCGGTTGCGGTCGCTGCGGTGGGCGCGATTGCTTACACCCGCTTCGCCAACAGCCCCGAGCCGCTCGCGTTGATCCTGCGCGAACTCGGCAGCCCGCTGGCGGCGCAATATCTTGCCGTGTCAGCGATCATCGCGCTGCCGACCGTCATTCTCGCCTTCTTCTATGGCCAGAGCCGCATCTTCTTCACCATGGCGCGCGACGGGTTGCTTCCTGCCAGCCTCGCGACCCTGTCGTCGCGCGGTACCCCGGTGCGCATCACCATCTTTACCGCGCTCGTCGTTGCCGTGCTCGCGGGCTTCATCCCGCTCGGCGAGCTCGCGGCGCTCGCCAATGCGGGGACGCTCGCGGCATTCACTGCGGTGTCGATCTGTATGCTGATCATGCGCGTCCGCGCCCCCGACGCCCCGCGCACCTTCCGCGCCCCGATGCCGTGGGTGATCGGCGCCATCGCGGTGCTCGGCTGCATCTACCTGTTCTTCAGCCTGCCGGCGAAGACGCAGCTGTGGTTCCTGGTGTGGAACGTCCTCGGGCTGGGGGTCTATTTTCTCTACGCCCGGCGGAATGCGGTGGTCGGGTAGTAGCATCCGTCGCCCCCGCTTTCGCGGGGGCAACTGCCTTTTAGTCGAACAACTCGCTCAAAAAGCTCTTCTTGTAATTCTTCTTGTACGGCTTGCTGCCGTAATAGCGGTCGTCGTGGCCCTGCTCGCGATACTGCGGCTGCTGCTGATAGGGCTGCTGCTGCGGCGGAGGTGGCGGTGCCGACGCGCGCGGGGCAGGGGCCGCCACAGCTTCGCTGCGCTCGATAATCTTGTCGAGTTCGCCGCGGTCCAGCCACACGCCGCGGCATTGCGGGCAATAATCGATCTCGATTCCCTGTCGCTCCGACATCGTCAAATTCACGCGGCAGGTCGGGCAAAGCAGCCCCGGGGCATCGGTCACAGATTTTCCTTTCTTGGGTGGGTATCGGAGCGCCTAACGCGCTTGGCGCACCGGGCGTTCCGTCAATCTGATACCCGCTGCCAGTCGAACGGCAAGGGTGCTTCGCGAAAGGCAAAGCGGTCGAGGTGGCGCGCGACCGCGCCCTGCAATCCCTCCAGCTGCCCCGCGACGCTGGCGTCGATGCGGACCGTCAGCGTCTCGGGTCCGGCATCGAAGGTCACCAGCCCGTCGCCCGGCCAGTCGGCACCGCGGGCATCCTTCGGAAAGGTCACGGTGCCGTGCTCGGGCGTGAACTCGACGCTCAGATTATGCTGCCAATGCTTGCACAGCTGTTGCAGATATTTGCTCGCGTGGGCGGTCGGCACCGCCGCTGTGGCACCAACCGTCATCACAGCCGCTCGATCTTTTGCGCCGCCTCGTCGATCAGCGCGACGATGTCGTGCAACGCCGTCTTGTCGAGATCGCGGTCGCCCAGCCGGTCCATCAGCACCTGCCGCAAATTGCCCATCGCGCGGCGAACCGACGCCGAGTCCGTGCGCTGCGTTTCTTCGCCGACCGCCGTCAGGCGCGCCATCGCGGCATCGACAACTTCGGTGTTGGCTTCCAGCTCGGTACGGCCAGCATCGGTAACCGCGAACAGCTTTTTGGCGCCCTCGCTCTGCTGTGCCTCGATCTGCCCCATGTCGTCCAGCATCGTCAGCGTCGGATAGATGACCCCCGGGCTCGGCGCATAAGCGCCGCCGGTCAGCTCCTCGATCTGGCGGATCAGGTCATAACCGTGGCGCGGTTCGTCGGCGATCAGCTTGAGCAGCACCAGCCGCAGCTCGCCGCTGTCGAACATCCGCTGCCGTCCGCCGCGCTCGCCCCGGCCCCCGCCACCGCGTCGGCCACCAAAGCCGTGTCCGAATCCATGGCCAAAGCCCCGTCCGCCGCCGCGATGCATCGCATGCCGCCCGCCGCAACCGCGGCCTTCCATTTTCGCATGAAAAATCATTGTCATTCCTTTGAGTGATTCTTGATGCGTCTAAGATATATCTTATAGCGAACTTTGCAAGGGGGCGATTGCACGCTGCGTGACACTTTCGCCAACTTCCGCCCCACGCCTTGACTTCCGCCCGTTTCCGGCTAATAGCGCCCCCGTGTTGCCGCGGGTTCGCGCTATGTGGACTTGGGGCAATTCCGTCCGAGACAGTTGGTGCAGGGGATTTGCCCTGCTTAATTTCCAGCCGAGACGGGGAACAGTCTTTTTCGGTCGCCCGCCTGTTTGAACAGACGGCGCGTCTTGACCGACCCCATCGGACATCGTTGCGCAAAGACGGGTGAGCCTTGGCTCGCGTCCGTGTTTGCGTGTGTTAGCCGCCCGGCGGCGCCGTGTGTTTCGACGCGCGGGGCATCCGGGCACAGAGTGGAGTATAGGCATGGATCGTACGGAAAAGGCCGAAGCCGTATCCTCGCTGAACGCTACGCTGGCATCAGCTGCCTCGGTTGTGGTCGTCCGCAACCTCGGCATGACCGTCGCCCAGTCGACGGTGCTGCGCCAGCAAATGCGTGATGCAGGAGCCGACTTTCGCGTCACGAAGAACCGTCTTGCCAAAATCGCGCTCGACGGCACGTCCTATGCCGGGATCAGCGATCTGCTGACCGGCCCCACCGCCCTTGCCACCTCGACCGATCCGGTCGCGGCGGCGAAGATCGCGGTGGAATTTGCCAAGACCAACGACAAATTGGAAATCGTTGGCGGCGGCATGGGCGACGTGTTGCTCGACGTGAATGGCGTCAAAGCGCTGGCTTCGCTTCCCTCGCTCGACCAGCTTCGTGCCACGATCATCGGTCTGGTACAGGCTCCGGCCACCAAGGTTGCGCAGATTGCCGCAGCCCCGGCTGGCCAGTTGGCGCGGGTTTTTGGCGCATATGCCGCCAAAGAAGCAGCGTGATTTCGAACTACCTTTGAAACTTACTGCCGGGGTATCCCGGTTCTGATGGAGAATGAACATGGCTGATCTTGCAAAGATCGTTGAAGAACTGTCGAAGCTGACCGTCCTCGAAGCGGCTGACCTGTCGAAGCTGCTCGAAGAAAAGTGGGGCGTTTCGGCTGCTGCTGCTGTTGCTGCCGCTCCGGCTGCTGCCGCTGCTGGCCCGGCTGCTGAAGAGCAGACCGAATTCGACGTCATCCTGACGGGTGACGGCGGCAACAAGATCAACGTCATCAAGGAAGTCCGCGCGATCACCGGCCTGGGTCTTGGCGAAGCCAAGGCACTCGTCGAAGGTGCGCCGAAGGCCATCAAGGAAGGCGTGAACAAGGCAGAAGCTGAAGAGCTGAAGGCCAAGATCCTCGCCGCTGGCGGCACCGTCGAACTGAAGTAATCAGTTTGCGGATCCGGTCGGTCCAACCGACTGGCCTCTGACAAAAAGAAAGGGCGGCGCCGCGAGGCACCGCCCTTTTTTTTATGCGGTGAGGGGACCACCGCCTGATTGCCTGGGCGCTCAGTTGCTCGAATAGCCCGGACGGAAGGTGGTGGTGGTGGTGCGGGTGCGCGCCGGTTCGGGGCGGCGCACCTCCTGTTGTTGCATCGCAGGGGCCGGGCGCTGGGCGATTTCCCAGGCGCTGACCGGCTTGCGCGTCATATCCTTCTGCGCGCCCAGCGTTTCGTCATAGGCGACGCGCTCCTGACGATCGAGGAAGCGCGCGCGCTTCAGGCGCTTGTTGAGCGTCGCGAACGGATTCTCTGGGGTCGGGCCGGCCATTGCCATCGCCTCATGGCGTCCCATGCTGCCGCTGGGAGCGGCGGCAAAAGCGGGCGTCGTGCGCAGCGCAGCGGTTTCCGGGGCGCGGGGCGCATAGGCGGGACTCACCCACTGCTGGGCTTCGCTGGCGACCGGAGCGCTTGCGGCGATCGGCTCGAAACGCTGGACGAGGGCGTCATGGACGACCTCGTCATAGGCGACTTCATCCGCAGTTTGACGACGACGACGGGCGAAGGCCAGGCCGGCTCCGCCGACGAGCAGCAGGGCGGCGGCGCCACCGGCAATCTCCCAGGGAAATTCGCCGCCTGTTGCGGTCGCTGCTTCCGCGGGCGCCGGGGTCGGTTCGAGGACCGGTTCAGCGGGCGCCGTCATCGGCGCGGCAATTGGCGTCATTTCGGCGACCGGCGCGGTATCGGCAACCGTTGTTGCGACTGGAGCTGCTGCTACCGGTGCGGCGGCAACCGACCGGGCGCGCTGTGCGGGGCGGGCGGGTGCAGGCGTTTCTGCACGCTGCGTGGTGCGGGTAGCGCGGGGCGCAGGGGTGGTTTCTACGGGCGCTATCTCAAGCGGCACGCGGATCACGGGAGCTGGCGTCTGCGCGGCCTGCGGCGCGGCAACCGGTGCCGGCGCGCCCGGTTCAGCGACCGTAAGCGGGGTCTGCGGCGACGGCGCCGCGATCGGCGGGGTCATCGTGATGGTCGGCGCTTCCTGTGCGAAAGCGGCGGGGGTGGACAGGACCAGGACCGCGGCAATCGCGCTCGT
>JAEMRT010000060.1:0-10319 GCA_016463225.1 Sphingopyxis sp.
TGTGCATTTCCGCCGCCATGGATCGCGCCATCGCCCGTGCCGCCGGATCGGTCGGCCAGAACAGGTCGCCATCGGTTTTTTCGTTGAGATATTCGACGATGGCCAGACTGTCCCAAACGACAATGTCGTCGCCGTCCCACAATATCGGCACCTTGCCCGACGATGGCGCGAACTCGTCGCCCTCGCGCCGTTTTTCCCACGCCTCGTCATAGAGGGGGACGACCACCTCCTCGAACGGCAGGCCAGACAGATTGCACGCCAGCCAGCCGCGCAGCGACCAGCTCGAATAGGCTTTATTCCCGATAAACAGCTTCATCATGCCGCTGCTTTAGCCGCAGCGGCGCGCATAAGTCGAGAGCGGGAAACCAGCGACGGAACAGACGCCGAGCCGGAATCCAATCCACAATAATTTTGTTTTTGTTCTCAAACAGATAATGAAAATAGGACGAATAATAAGGCCCCCAAAAAGGCCCCAGTTCGGTCATGCTGCAATCGGGAATCACATTGGTTTCCCAATCACTTATATCAAAATGCAAGACTGAAGGGAATGGTCCGCTCATAGGGCGGGGTAGGCGGAACAAACAGGATGGCCGCTCCCGTCCGGGGCGGCCGTGCTCATCGGCGGACTATGCCGCTTCCTTCTCTTTGTCGAGCTTCACCAATTGGTGCAGATTGGCCATGCGGCAGCTCAGCATAATCGGGACTGCGCGACAGAGGCTGTCGTGCCTAATTTTGTTAGTTTGTTCTACCGGGCATCTCTTTTCGATGCTGCTGCGACCGGTTGTTCCCACGGGCACAGCTCTCACCGTAGCTGGCGCGGTTCGGGCCGCCGCGTGTCCGCCGCGCTCATGCATTTCTCGCTCTCGATCATCATCGGCTGGGTGCTGCCCGTCGTGTCGGAGAGCCGCACCTTATGCCCCTTGGCTTCCAGCAGCGGCTTGAGGTCGGGTGAGAAGCCTTCTTCTAGCTCCAGCGGATCGTCCGCGCTTGACTGGTGGATACGCGGCCGCACCGCCGCTTCGGCAATGTTCACGCCATGGTCAATCGTGTTGACCAGCACCTGCGTCATCGCCGAGATGATGTAGTCGCCGCCCGGCGATCCCGTCACCAGCCAGGGCTTCTTGTCCTTGAACTCGATCAGCCAGGTGATGGTCGATCCCAGCCGCTTGCCCGGAGCAGGCCAGTTCGCTTCTCTGCCCTTTCCCGCCCCCAGTTAAAGTTGCCGGGCGAACTGTTGAGCAGCACGCCGGTAGGCGCGGCTTTGCCCATGCCATGGTCACCTCCGATGACAAAGCCGCTCCGGGTGCCGGGGTCGGCCAGCCCGCCAAGACCTATCGCCGTATCCGCACGACAGCGGGCTATGGCAAGATGAGCGTGATCGTCTCGGACGGACAGCTTCTCTGGCCCTATGGCCGCGAGATGACGGGCTATGAGGTTGGCGAACTTCCCCAGTTCCGACGACAGACATCTCGATGTACGCTCGGGGCATGAACACTCCTGAGACCACGGGACGCCTTCGCGATCTGTACGGGATCGAAGCCTTCCCCAATGTGATCAATCCAACGCACCCCGGGGATCGGCAAGGCTACGCCAGCAACCTTACATCTCAGGTGGGACACAATCGGCAAACAGCGAGGCACCCTCCCGCATTTTCCTACAGCGTTGCGTCTATAGCAACGAATATCTAGCTTGAAGTGCATTGATGCAATGCTGCACGCGACCGATCATCGCCCCATCATTATCCGGCGGCCTGACATGCTGGAAATGCTTCGCAGGTGAATACTCAACCTGAAGAAAAGGGGACTTTCATGAGCCGGTTCAGTAAGCTCGCCATTCGTTTCGCCACAAGCTCGGCCATGTTGGCTACTCTTCCGTTCGCCGCGCCCGCATCGGCGCAGGCCGATGGCGCGGAAGGCGAGATTGTCGTCACTGCGTCCAAGCGGAACGCTTCTACCATCCAGGACACGCCGATTTCGGTGCAGGCGCTGGCAGGGGATGACCTCAAGGCCAAGGGCGCGTTGGATTTCGCCGATTTCTATCGTGCGGTTCCCGGCCTGTCGGTGCAGGATGAAGGTCCGGGCGACAAGCGCTATGTCGTGCGCGGCATCAATTCGGGCGGTGCGGCCACGGTCGGCCTCTATCTCGACGAGATCGTGATCACCGGCGAAAATGCGCAGGATGGCGGCGGCCAGGCCCCCGACATCAAGCTGTTCGATATCGAGCGCGTCGAAGTCCTCAAGGGACCGCAGGGCACCACCTTTGGCGCCAGCTCGATGGCGGGCACGATCCGCTATATCACCGCCAAGCCCGATCTGGACGAATGGACCGGCTATGCCCAGTCCGCCCTCCGCGCCACCCGTGGCGCGGCGCTGGGGATGCAGACCGATGGCGCCGTCAACATACCGGTCCTGCCCGGCGTGTTCGCCGTTCGGGTGTCAGGCTTCTATGCCGATCTCCCCGGCTTCATCAACAACCGCTTCCAGTCCGATGCCAATGGCGAAAAGAGCAAGGCGGGCCGCATCAGCGCGCGGCTCCAGATCAGCGACGATCTGACGCTGGACGGCATGGCGATGTATCAAGACGTGCATCAGGATGCGAAAAACTATTTCAACCTGAAGGGCTATGACGGCGTTGCTCTGGCAAATGGCCGCTATGCGCAGGCGGACGTTGCCCGCGCGCCTTATGATGATGAAAGCGAATTGTACAATGCCACGCTGACCTACAAGCAGCCGTTCGGGACGTTCACCGCTACCGGATCGCGCTTTGTCCGCGACACGACCTTTACCCGTGACGCTTCGCTGGCGGCGCAGGCGTTTTTCGGCCTTGCCTATAATGGCGCAGGCCGCAGCGTGCTGAAGCAGGACAAGCATCGGCGGGTTGACAGCGGCGAGTTCCGCTTTGCGTCCGATTTTGGCGGGCCTCTCCAGATACTGGTCGGCGCCTTCTTCCAGAATGAAAACCGCTTCTATCGCAGTTCCTGGCCAACTGCGGATGCTTCGGGCCTGATCGATCCCAATGGTCGCCTGCTGCTCGACCGCACGGTCGATACCAGGATCAAGGAACGGGCGCTGTTCGGGGAAATCAGCTATGATATCCTGCCCGACCTGACTTTTACGGCGGGCGGTCGCCTGTTCGATTTCAAGCTGGAACAGCAGGCGGTCGCCATCGTGCGGGCAGGCGGCGCGGCTGGCGCGGGCGCTGGTCCGGTACTCAAGGCGAAGGATGACGGCCTGATCGGTCGTTTCAACCTGGCTTATAAGCTGAGCGACCAGATCAATACCTATGTTCAGATTGCCCAAGGTTACCGATCGGGCGGCACCAACGACCAGACCGCGGCCGAATTGGCTGGTGTGACCATTCCGGCCGGTTATGGATCGGATTCGTTGTGGAGCTATGAATGGGGCGTCAAGACGACCTTGATGGACCGCAAACTCTATCTGAACGGCGCGCTGTTCTACATCGACTGGTCGGACATTCAGGTCAGCGATCAGGCGACCGACGGGCGCATTTCCTTCCCCTATACCGGCAATGGCGGTCAGGCGGACGTGAAGGGCTTTGAAATCTCGCTGGATGCACGCCCGGCCGACGGCCTGCAATTCACGCTCAACACCAACTATAATCTTGCCCGCCTGACCGAGGATAATCCGGTGCCCGCGACCGGACGCAAGGGCAATCGGGTTCCCTATGTGCCCAAGTGGAGCGGGTCGGCGAGCCTGAGCTACACCACCGACCTGCCGGGTCTGGGCGTGCAGGGCACCGTCGGCGCGGACGCGACCTATCAGGGGTCGATGGCGACCAAGTTCAACTCCGCCATCGCCAACTACCAGTCGCTCGACGATTACTGGCTGGTCGGCCTGCGTGCCGGGGTGAGCCAGGACAATTGGTCGGTGAACCTGAACGTCACCAATCTGTTTGACGACAATACGCCGATCAACTTCAACGAGATCGTTCCCGGTGTCTATCCGCTCGGTTATTATATCAGTCGGCCACGGACGGTCAGCCTGTCGGGCATGATCAAATTCTAAACTGACGACAAGGATTGCGCATTTTGTCTATCGCCCGTTTCCGCTTCGCCAACGCCCTTCGGGTCGCAACCCTGTGCGGGGGAGCGCTTGGCGCGTTGCAAGTGGGAGCGGCGCTGGCCAGGGACGCCACGCGTCCCTGGCTGGAGCGCAGCCGCGCCCCGGCTGAACGGGCGGACCTGATCGTGGCGGCCATGACCGCCGACGAAAAGATCCGCCTGCTTCAGGGGGATACGATCCTTGATGGCAATGGCACGGGGGTCAATCCGTGCGTCGGCCACATCAGTGGCATCGCCCGGCTTGGGCTGCCATCGCTCTGCATGGGCGATGGACCGGCCGGTGTCGGCAATGGCATGAAGCAGGTGACCCAGTTTCCTGCGCCGGTGATGGGCGCGGCGACATGGAATATGGACCTGATGCGGGCCTATGGCATCGCGCTGGGCCGCGAACATGCCGACAAGGGCCGCAATGTCGTTCTGGCACCGACGATCAATATCATCCGTACCCCCAAATGGGGTCGCGCGGCGGAAACGCTGAGCGAAGATCCTTATCTGACGGCGGTCCTGGGCACGCAGATTACTGCTGGCATCCAGTCACAGGGCGTGATCGCCACGCCCAAACATTTCGTCGCCAATAATCAGGAATGGCTGCGGCTGGGCGATGGCCCCGCTTATGAGGCTATCGACGCGCGCATTTCCCCGCGGGCGCTCCACGAAATCTATTATCCCGCGTTCGAGGCGGTGGTGAAGCAGGCCGACGCCGGTTCGATCATGTGCGCGTATAACCGCGTCAACGGTGCCTATGCCTGCGAAAATCCGCAGACGCTGGCCGATCTGCGTAGCTGGGGTTTCAACGGCTTCGTCGTCGCAGACTGGTATTTCGCCCACCGCAGCACCGCCGCCGCCGTGAAGGCAGGGATGGACATATCCATGCCCGGCGGCGAAAGCCCGTTCGGCTTTGGCGAATATTATGGCCCCAAAATGCTGGCCGATGCCCATAAAAATGGTGCGATCGGCCAGAGCGACGTTGATGCCATGGTCAAGCGGATCGTGACGCCGATGTTCCGGCTGGGGCTGGTCGACAATCCGATTGCCGGCGATGCGGAAGCCAATGCCCGGCGACCGAAGCATCTGGCGCTGTCCGAAGCGATTGCCGAGCAGGGCACGGTGCTTTTGCGCAACATCCGCCAGGTGCTGCCGATTGATGGCAAGGTGGCGTCGGTCGCGATCATTGGCGACGATGCGGGCGCGAATGTCCAGACGACCGAGCGCTATGGCGGCTTCGTCAAGAATGACGACATCAAACTGACCACACCGCTCGACGCGATCCGCGCTGCGCTGGGGCCGAAGGTGGCGGTCACCCATGCACGCGGCACATTGGGTATCAATCCGCTGCCCGCCATGCCCGCCAGCGCTTTCACCGCGCTCAGCGCCAGCTATTTCGGCAAGCCCGACTGGACCGGGGTGCCCATCCTCACCCGCGACGAGCCGCAGATCGACTATGCCGAAGCGGGCGTTCCTGGCCTGCCCAAAATTTGGTCTGCGCGCTGGCGGGGCAGCTTCGTGCCTGCCAACAGCGGACGCTATCGTTTCTCGCTCAATGGTGGCGGGGAAATCCGCCTGACCATTGCCGGCAAGCCTGTCGTCTATACCCCCAAACAGAGTTTCCGTCTGGTCACCCACGGTACGATCGACCTGAAAGCAGGTGAGCCAGTAACGTTCCAGCTTGATTATTCCAACGCGCCGACGCTGTCGCCGCCCGAAGTGCGGGTCGGCTGGCAGGCTCCCGACACCAGCCTGATCGACGAAGCGGTGGCCAAGGCCAAGGCGGCGCAGGTCGCAGTCATCTTCGTCGCCGATCATGTGTCCGAAGGCGCAGATCGCATGGACCTTCGCCTGCCCGGCGATCAGGATGCGCTGATCGAGGCGGTCGCTGCCGTCAATCCGCGCACCATCGTCGTCCTCCACACTATTGGTCCGGTGCTGATGCCCTGGCGCGACAAGGTGGCGGGCATCGTGGCGGCCTGGTATCCCGGCGAGCAGGCGGCGCAGTCGATCGCGGCGATCCTGACGGGCAAGGCCAATCCGTCGGGCAAGCTGCCCGTCACTTTCCCGGCAGACGAGACGACCGGCCCGACCGACCGGCCCGAACGCTTCCCCGGCATCGGCACCACCGTATCCTATGACGAAGGGCTGCTGGTCGGCTATCGCTGGTATGATGCGCAGAAGGTCACGCCGCTTTATCCGTTCGGCCATGGCCTGTCCTACACAAGCTTTGCCTATAGCGGCCTGAAGATCGAAAAGGCGGGCGATAGGGGTTGGCGGGTTACGGCGCATGTTCGCAACAGCGGCAAGCGGGCGGGTGCGGAAGTGGCGCAGTTGTATCTGTCCATGCCGGTCGCGGCGGGCGAACCGCCGCGCCAGCTCAAGGGCTTTCGTCGCGTCAACCTGAAGCCCGGCGAAAGCGCGCCGGTAACGTTCGACCTGACCGAACGTGACCTGTCGGTCTGGGACGAACTGGCTAAGGGCTGGCGCATTCCAGCCGGCGCCTTTGACATCGCGGTTGGTGGCAGTTCGCGCGACCTGCCGCTCAACGGTCGATTGACCGTCCGGCCCTGACACACAAAAAAGGCCACCCGGATGATCGTCCGGGCGGCCTTATTGTCGGGCGCAAATTACGGTCAGCCGACCGTTGCGGTCGCTTCGATCTCGATCAGGAAACCGGGCAGGGCGAGCGCCTGGACGCCGACCACGGTGTTGGGGGCGGGTACGACATCGCCATAAAATGCGGCGAGTTCAGCGCCGACGATCTGCAATTTCGCGACATCATGATCGACGATATAGGTGCGCAGTCGCAAAAGCTGCGCGACGCTGCTACCCGTTGCATCCAGCACGACCCGGATATTGGCCAGTGCCTGCCGGGTCTGAAGCGCCAGATCGTCGCCACCGACCAATGTATAGTCCTTGTCCCAGGCGACTTGCCCGGCCAGATGCAGCACGCCGTTGCGTTCGTCCAGCGCGGCGTGTGAAAAGCCATACCCGGTGCTTTCATACAGGCTGTCGGGATTGATGCGGGTTGCGGTCATGGGGATGCCTCCTGATTAATCGACGATTTCGAGCTGATGACCCCAGGGGTCGAGCAGATAGAGATTCTTCTTTCCCGCCAATGGCCCGTCCTGGATGAGGATCGTTTGCATCGCGGTGCAGCCATGAGCAGTCAGATAGGCGGCGGCCGCATCGACATCATCGACGCGCAGCCCCAGATGATGACCACCCAGATCGCAGTTGCGCGGCAGGGTAGAGCCTCGATCGGCAGGCTTGTCATATTGCGCCAGCTGGAAATTCAGCGTCGGCGTGAGTTGCAGCATGATGAGGCGCAGGCACGCGTCCGGCACATTGACATGGGCGGCCATCCAGTCGCGCCCGTCGGCCTCCACCGGCAGGTCGGCGGCGTCAAGCGGTCCCATGCGGAACAGCTCGGTCGCGCCCAGCACGTCGATATAGAAACGCGCGACCGCGTCGGCATCCGCGACGGTCCAGGACACATGATCGGCTTCTAGGGTGAAGGGGCGTTGCGACATCGGGCCTTGCTCCGGTTGGAAATCCAGATGTGGAGCCTAGCCGGGCGACATCTGCCCTCAATGACGAGCGATCGGCAAAAGTGTTGCGACAGGTGCAACGGTCATGCGGGCTCGATCAAGTCCGCGATCGGCATGGGGCGCGCCGGATAGCGCGGACGAAATCCTGGCATGCTTGTCATTGGCGCGCCGGTCGCCGCCGCAATCCGCTGCATCACGCCCCATTCGCAACTCCGCCCCTGACAAAGCCCCATGCCTGCACGGCATCGCAATTTGACCGCGCTCGCGCTGACCTGCGTGCCCAGCGTGACGGCATCGGCGATGGCCGCGTCAAGTGACGCGGCACTGACATCCTCGCAGCGGCAGATCAGTGTGTCGGGCGCGGGCACGGGCAGGTAGCCGCGTGGGTCGGCGACGGTGCGGAGCAGGTCGACGAAAGCCCGCAAGCGGGCACGCTTGCGGCGCAAGGGCGCGGCCAGTCGCTTTGCGTCGGCAGGAGAAATCCGCCCCGCGTCGGCCGCCATCGCAACCCCCGCCAGCGCGCCTTCCAGCAACGCCGCATCCGCGCCGGTCACGCCGCTCGTTTCGCCCGCGACATAGAGGCCCGGCACGCTGCTGCGCATCCCCCCGTCATGGATCGTCTCCCATCCGCCTGCCGGATCCGCCGAGCGGACGTCCGCTCCGGCTGCGCGGGGGAGGTCGGATTGCGGCAGAAAGCCAAAGCACATGGCGGCGATGTCGCCCTCGATCCGATAGCTGGCGCCGCGCTCTATGATGTCCGCGCCTGCCAGCACATCCTTCGCGCCGACCAGCCGCTCGACCCGTGCGCCCAGGCGCAGCAAAACGCCCGCACGGCGCAGCACCCACCAGCTATGCAGCACAGCCAACAGCGGCCCGCCATGGCTCAAGGCGGCCAGAACATGGCGCGGCATCCGCCACAGCAGATCGCCCAGGGGTTGCGCGAACAGCACCGCGCGCACGGTCGCCCCGGCTTCGACCAGTTGTTGCGCCAGCACCAGCATCAACGGGTGAGTGCCGAACAGAATGATCGCCTGCCCCGGCACGATCTGTTGCCCCTTGAGCAGGGTCTGCAATCCGCCTGCGCTCATAACGCCGGGCAGGGTCCAGCCCGGCAGCGGCACCGGCATGTCGTAGCATCCCGCCGCAACCAGCACTCGCCGGGCGGTGATGCTGCCCATGCGCTGTCCGCCCAGCGACAGGCGGAATCCGTCCCCTGCGCGCCACAGGCCCAGCACCGAGGTGCCACCGATGAAATCCAGCGTCGCCAGCGCCTCGGCCCGTCGCAATTGCGCCTGGAGATGGCGATAAAGCCGCCCGCTCATCCATCCTGCGACCCGATGTTCAGGGGCAGGCTGGCGCAATATCTGCCCGCCCGGCCGCTGCTGCTCGTCGATCATGCACACGCTCATGCCCGCCGCAATCAGCCGTTCGGCCGCCGCCTGTCCCGCCGGACCAGCGCCGACGATCGCCACATCATAGGCTGCCTCAGCCATGGTCTGCCCCCGGTTCGCGCGTCGCCACCACCATGCCCGCTTCGATCTGGGTCAGGCACGCACGCACCCGCCGCCAGCCGGTTTCGCGCGCCAGCCACACCATGCATTCGCTGCACGTTCCCATATTGCAAAACATGCCGCGCGGCGTGCCGGCGCGATCGTCACGGAACCGCAATTTCTGCGCCATCAACATGGCTGCGGCCACCGTTTCGCCCGGATGCGCGGACATCGTCTCCCCATCTATGGTCAGCTTAACCGGATCGGGCCGCTCCACGCCTTGGGTCACTCGGCTCATGGCAGTAACGTGAAGGCGTTGAGGTGATTGAAACGGCGCGGCAGGAACATCGCCATGGCTTCCGGCCCGTCGTCCCCGGCGACGATTTGCTGCGCCAGCAGGCGCGCCAGCAACGGGCCGAGCGTGAACATGGACCCGCCTGCCGCGACATAGAGGCCAGGAGCGGCATCGATCATGCCGACGATCGGCAACTGGTCGGTGGAAATGCAGGTCGTTCCGGTCCAGCTGCGGATCAGTTGCCGGTCGCGCAGCGCGGGCAAGACCCCGGCCGCGACCGCCAGATTGGCGCGGATCTGGGCTTCATCGGGCAGGGCAGGGCGGTCAAGGTCGATGGCACCTGTGTCGTTCCGCGCCAGTCGCGATGGCCAGCCGCCGCCGATCAGCAGATTGCCGTCCTCGCTCTGCTTCATCGACAGCCGCTTGCCGACATGCTGGATCAGGAAAGGCAGGAAGGGGGCGGTGCGGTCGGTTACGTTCATCGTCAGCGGCACCGGATAGAGCGGCACATGCAGCCCCAGCATCTGCGCGATCCGTGCCGTCCATGCGCCGGTCGCGAGCAGCAGGCGGCGGCTGGTCACTTCGCTGATGCGACCTGCGTCCTGCAACAGGACGCGATAGCCGCCGTCCTGCGTCATGGAGAGGCCGACCAGCCGCGTCCCGGTCCTGATCTGCGCGCCATGCCGCACCGCTTCTGTGGCAAAGGCGTCGGTCAGGATGCGGGGATTGGCGTGGCCTTCCTGCGCCAGATAGGCCGCGCCCTGGATATGTCCGGCCAGATAAGGGCCAAGGTCGCGAACGGCCGCGCCATCGAGCAATTGCGTGCCGAGGCCCAATTCCCGTTCGCGCGCGACCTTGAAGCGCAGCAGGGCCATGTCGGCATCGCTTTCCGCCAGCATCAGCCCGCCATGCAT
>JAEMRT010000060.1:10329-30134 GCA_016463225.1 Sphingopyxis sp.
TTCCAGCCCCGCCCAGTCGGCGATGGCCAGTTTGCTTAGATGGACGATGCTCGCCGCCTGCGCCGCAGCGTCGGTTCCTTGCTCCAAAAAGCGCCGTTCGATCTGAAAATGGAGCGAACCGGCGTTCTGACCCGACGCGCCTGCATTAAGGAAACCGGCTTCGACCAGCAACGGCGCCATGCCGGCTTTCGCCAGATACCAGGCGCTCGCGCAGCCGATCAGGCCGCCGCCGACGATCAGAATGTCATGGTCCATCGGATCAGATCATATTGAGGTTTCTCAGCGTCGTCGCGATCATTTCCCGATCCGCGTCGCTGACGTCGCGCAAGGGGGGACGGACGCGCCCGCCCGGCACGCCGCGCGCATCGAGTGCAGCCTTCAGGATCGCCGGGCCGGAGCCGAATTTGCCGATCAGGTCGGGCGTATACCATTCTTCCATCAACACCCGATCCTTCAGGCCACAGGCGCGCGCCGCGTCGATGTCACCCGCCCACAGATGATCGTAGAAGCCTGACTGCGCCCGCCCCAGCACGCCGCCCGCCCCCATGGTGCCGTCGCCGCCATGGACCCGCAACATGGTGAGACCCAGTTCGTCCATCGGGAAACCGAACACGCGCACCTTGTCCCGCAGCGCGAAGAAGGTCTCGGCAAAATGGGTGAAGCGCGGGGTCGATTGCTTGATCGCGACGACCGCGTCGATCTCCGCCAGTCGTTCCAGCAGCGGCAGCGGCATGTCGATGCCGGTGCCGGGCGGCCAGTTATAAACACAGATCGGCAGCCCGGCATCCTTGCCGACCGCCGTATAGAAATCGACGATTTCCTGCGGATTGGGGCGGATATACGGGGGCGGGGTCATGAGTATGCCGTCAAAGCCCGCCTCTTTTGCGAAGCGGGCGAAAGCGATGCTTTCCTGTGCGGTGAAGCTGGAGCAGCCCGCGATCAGCGGCAGCTTGCCGCGCATCTGTTCGCCGGTCTTGCGGAACAGGGTGGCGCGCTCGGCCATCGACAGGCTGGTCCATTCGCCCGTCGTGCCAGCCAGCACCAGCCCGTGCATCCCCTCACCATGGAGCCATTCCAGCAGTCCACCAAGGCCCGCTTCGTCCAGCGCAAGGTCGCTGGTGAAGGGGGTGGTGATGGCGGGCAGATAGCCCTGCCAGTTCACCCTGGATCGTTTGTCTTGAGCCATGGTCGCTCCACGAAAAATGGGTTGGAAAGCGCCGTCGCGGCAAGTGGCGACGCCTGATGCCACCGATGTGGCAGGCGGCCAGCGCAGCAGCAACCGCGCCCGTCGGCGTAAGTCGTTGCTTTTAGCGCAACACTGTGGCGGCAGGCGGGGGCAGGGTGATGGTGAGCAGTCCGGCGATCACGCCGTTGGCGATCAGCGCTATCAGGCCGATGTCCCATTGCGGTAGCAGCGCCCTGGCGGGCTGCGACAGAGCGGGCAGCCAAAGGATCGCATAGCCAGCCGCCATGCCGACCAGCACCGGAATTGCGCTGGCGCGGCGGGTGGCAAAACCCAGAAATACGCCAGGTGCCAGCATCCCGATCGCGGCATAGGCAGACAGGCCGATCTCCACCAGCGATGCCGTCGCACCCAGCGTCAGCCACAGCGCGGCCATGGCAAAGCCGATCATCGACAGGCGCGATATGGTCAGTTCACGTGACTGCGACAGGCCCGGCATCATCGGCCGCACCACGTTGCGAGCAAAGATCGAGCCGCAGGTCAGCAGCAGCACCGCGCCCGGTACCAGCGCCAGCAGCGACGCGGTGCCGGCGAACAGCCCCATCATCCAGGCGGGATAGTGATTGCCGACAAAGGTCAGCAACAGCGCATTGGGATCATCGCCCGGCGCGCTTGTGCCCACGAGCAATGCGGCGAAGCCCAGCAGGATGATGAAGAAATAGGACAGCGAATAGATGGGCTGGAATATCGCATTGCGCTTGATCGTGCGGCCGTCGGCGGCGGAATAGCAAAGCTGGAACATGTGCGGGAACACCCATGTCCCCAGCGCGACGTTGATTGCAGAGGTGATGAGCCAGGTGGTCGACAGGCCCAGTTCGGGCTTGAGGCCGGGAAATTGCGCCGCATCGGGAAAGCGGTCCTGCACGCGTGCGAAAATATCGAGCAGCGAGGACGCACCGACGATTCCCGCGACGGTAACGCTCAGGCCCACGACAAGCACGAGCATCAGGATGTCCTTAACTGCTGCGGCAAAGGCTGCCGATCGCAGCCCGGCGAGATAGACGAACAGGAGCATGACGACGACGGCGACCATCGCGGCGGCGGACTTGCTGATGGCGGGTCCGGCGGCGAGCTGGACGATCAGCGCCAGTGCGGTGATCTGGATCTGGATATAGACCAGCAGCGCGATGATGCCGGCGATGGCCACCAGCGCGCCCAGCCAGCGACGGCCATAGCGGTGCGTGAAATAGTCGGCCTGGGTCAGCAGGTTATGGCGACGGCCATAATCATGGATGCGCGGCGTCAGCCAGAAGCCGACCGCTGCGGTGAGCGATACCGAGCAGAAGGCTAGATAGGCGGGCGCGCCATAGGCCCAGGCAAAGCCGGAAATGCCCAGCACCGCAAATGTGGTGTAGATTTCGCCCGCATTGAGGAACCAGAAGATGAGCGTGCCGAAGCGGCGGCCACCCAGCGCCCATTCCTCGACCGTTTTAGCCTTTTGCTGCGCCCGGCCATAGAGGATAGCGCCCAGCATGGTGCCGCAGACAATGACGAGGATGAGGGTCAGGATCATGCCTTGCCCCCCTTTTCGTCCTGATCCTTGTCCAGGCGATAGCGCAGGCCGATCACCAATGTCGCAAACAGGATGCCGACCATCTGCCAGGCCATGCCGAATGGCAGCCCCAGCGGCCGCCATGTAACGCCATTTGCCCAGGGGGCCAGCCCCAGTTGCCAGACAAAGGGCAGCAGCAGCAGCAGGTCCGCAGGGCGGAAGGGGGCGGTGTCATCTGGGGCGTCGGATTCAGGGGGCATTGCAATACCTGAAAGAAGGGATCAAGGACGTGACTGTGGGCGATTGTAACATGCGGACAATCACATTTTATTGCCGATTATGTTGCGATCAGCGCATCAGTGGTGCCAGCATCGCGCGCGCATCCGCCATGGTCCGTATCGGATCGGGTGCCTGATCTTGCTCGAAGTAGAAATGCGCGATCCCGGCGCGGCGTGCGGCGGCGACGATCATGGGGAAATCGACCCTGCCGGTGTCGGTGGTGCGACGCGGGATGGGCGCGATATCACGCTTGTCGTCCATGTTTTTAAGATGGCACAGTGCGAAGCGGCCGGGGTGGCGGTTGAGAATGGCGACCGGATCGATCCCCATTTTGATCGCCCAGTAAATGTCGAGTTCCATCTTCACCAGCGCCGGGTCGGTTTCCGCCAGCAGCAGATCATAGGGGCGCTGGCCCATGACGGGGGCAAAGCCCCGGCTGCCATTATGGAAGGCAAAGACCAGCCCTTCGCGCACGCAGGTCCGCCCGGCGTCATCGAAGGCGCGAATGATGCGGGTCAGTCCGGCACTGTCGGTCAGGTCGGCGGCCGGGAGCGACGACCAGACCAGATAGCGTTGTCCCAGCATCCGGGCGGTGGCTATGCCTTCGTCGAGAATGGCGGGCAGCCGGTCGAGCGCATAGACGCTGTTGAGTTGCACCGCGATGTCGGCCATCGGCACCGCCCCCCGGCTCCACGCGGCCATGGCGGGATAAAAGCTGGCGGGGCAGAGATGCTGCGCGTTGGTCGAAAGGCCCGCTTCAGCCAGCCGGTCTGCCAGCGCAGATGGCGGAAGGCCCAGCGCGCCGATCGTTTCCAGCACGCGATAGCCGGTTCGCCGGACATCGCGCAGCGTGCGCGGCAGGTCCATGCCGAGCGCGTTCATGATCGTGATCGCCTGAAGGCCGAGCGTTGGCTTGGGCATGGCAGCGCGCAGGGGGTGTGCCGTCGCTGTCGCGGCCAAGCTCAGCATCGCCAGCAATTGTCGCCGGGCTATGCCATCGCCACGGGTCATGGCGCGGGCCGGGACAAGGGGCGATTCCACTGGCGCAACTGCGCTTCCAGCGTCGACAGCAAACGGACCGGCGCGCCCTCCAGCTTGCGGCCCGACCGCAGGATCAGGCTGACGGTGGTGTCCTCCATCATGTCCCCGGCGATCGGAATGCTGACCATCGAACCGGCCTGCAACTCCGACCAGACCGACAATTGCGGCAGGATGGTGAGCGCCGCGCCCGACCGCACCGCTTCACGCATCACGAAGATGGAATTGGTGGTGATGGAGGGTTCGAGATATTGGCCGCTCTGGGTTTCCGCCGCGCTCAATATCTGGCGCAGACGGAAGTTGCGCTGCGACAGGCATAGTGGCCAGTTGCGCAATTCGGCGATCGACACGGTGTCGCGACCGGCCAGTGGATGGTCGGGCAGGGCGATCGCCATCAAAGGTTGGGCGATGGCGGTGCGGACGCGGATCTTGATGTCATGCGGGGTCTGGAATACCAGACCCATATGCGCTTCGTCATCGGTGATCATCCGCGCAATATCCTGGCTGGCACCAATGTTGATGTCGAGCCGGACCTGCGGATTGTCGCGGCTGAAAGCGTTGATCAGGGCGGTGAAGGTGGCGCCCAGAAATCCCTCGCCTACTGCAAGCACGACGCGGCCAGTGCGGACCGATCGCAATTCCTCCAGCTTGGCGCGTAGCGCTTCGCGGTCGGCAATCTGGTTGCGATAATGGTCGATCACGATCTCACCCGCATGGGTGAGCTTGATGCCGCGCCGCCCCTTTTCGATCAGGGGCAGGCCGTAAATCTCCTCTAGCTGGGCGATCTGGCGACTGATCGAGGAGGCCGCGACATTGAGCCGGTCACCCGCCGCGCGCATCGACCCGGCGTTCAAGGCTTCCATCAGGTAGCGCAGCCCTGTTTCCGACATCGTTCAATCTCCCGCCTCGCTGGCCATCTATAGGCTGGCCGGCCGCGCCTGTCATGCCGCGCGGAGGAAGCCGTCCAGCCTTTTGCCCTCATCATCGCCCAGTGCCATGGCGCTGGCCTGCCGCAACCATTCGGCGTTGCGCTGCGCGTCGGGCAAAGCCAGAAAGGCGTCGCGCACGGTCGCGAAATTGCGCAGGCCGCGTTCGAACGTGTCGCCATAGCCCTTGACCAGCCGCTGGCAGCGTATCCATTCGAGGGCTAGCTCCGTGTCGCTGATCGCCAGTTGTTCGGTCAGCGCCAGCCATGCCTCTATCCGCGCCTGTTCCTCCATATAGCGGATCGACGCGCGCCGCATCCCGCGCATCCGCGCGACGATGCGGAGCATCAGGAACCAGCGCAGGCTGGTAGTGCGGACGTGGCGGCCTTGCTGGAAGAAAGGGGCGAGCATTTTGGCGAGAGGACCGTTGCCCAGCAGTATCCGGCCGATCGGCGCAGGCAGCGTTTCACCAATTTCCTGAAGGCGCGGGTGCATATATTCGGTGACGTCGACGATCTGGCCGTCCGCCGCCTGCACTTCCGACCGGACGCGCGTGATCCGGCTGGCGCGGGTCTTGAGGTCGGCGACGCGGATCGTGTCTTCATAACTCATCCACAGTGCCAGATAGCGCGCGGCTTCCGCGCTCAGCAGATGCGGCGCGCGGTCGAGCGCGGCGATACGTTCCAGCCGGTCGAGATAGAGCGTGGCATAATCGGCATCCTGATAATCCATCAAACGGGCAATGCCATGCAGCGCATTGGAGAGCGCAACCGGGGCGAGCATCGCCTGCGCCCGTGCGTCGAGCGCGCGCTCCTTGGCAGTGGTCGGGACAGGGACGGCATGTTCCTGCTCCACCGGCAGGGCGACGGCCCCTTTCGCCGCGCGATACCCCTCGTCAAAGCCCTTGAGATTGCTTGGCACCGCGATGCCGCTGTCCCGGATAGCCTGTTCGAACGTCTCGCGCGGGAAGGGTAAAGCCTCGCTGCCGCCCAGCGCGCCGAACATGATCGCGCTGATGACACTGCCGGCCCGCTCGGTCGCGGCATCCATGTCGAAACCGATGAAGCGGGCGGAACGCTGCCCGGCGGCCTCCATGATCCGGTCGCTGCTGCCGCGTCCATCGCCCATCGCCGCCTTTTCGGAAATGGCATAGACGCGGTGGGTGGAACCGATCAGCGTGGTGCGCCCGGCGGTGGAAAAGCCCCGCAGCAGGGCGCGCCCGGTTTCCATCAGTTCCGATGCGATCACGATATCGACATCGCCCGGCATCGGCATCTGGGCCATCACGGGCAGCCGACCGTCGGCATCGGCCCGCGCCAGTTCGACATAATAGACGGTGGAGCCGGTGCGTTGCGCGACGCCGGGCACCGACGTCCCCTGCGCCAGCCAGCCATGGTGGCGCGCCACCTCCTGTATCCATTCGGCCAGAACGCCGCCGCCTTGGCCACCCAGGGCCAGAATGGCGATGCTGATCATGTTGCGGCTGTCGGTCATCGGATCGTGTCCCTTAAAAGGCGCGGGCGCTGCGGGCGCGATCGTCGCGGCGCTGGAGCCAGCCGATCGTCGCTTGGCGCATTTTCGTGCGGGCCTTTTCCCAGCGTCCCGCATTGCTGACAATGCTGGCGCGATAGAAGCTGGGGCACAGCACCGCGGCATGGCTGACTTCGCCGCATAGGCCACAGCCCACGCAGCTATTTTCGACATGGGCGACGGGGTCCAGCCGCAACGGATCGGGATTGGGCTTGATCGTCAGCGAAGGGCAGCCCGACAGGCGGATGCAGCTATGGTCGCCGGTGCAGGTATCGCTATCGACGCCGAAGCGTTCGCGCACGACCCGCTGGCCGTCCTTGATCGCCTTGCGCACCAGCGGCTTTTCGCGCCGCTGCTTGTTGAGCATACATTCGGACTGGGCGACGATAACCTTCGGTCCCTTTTCGGGCGTCGTCATCGCTTCGCGCAATGTGTCGCGCATCCGTTTGAGGTCATAGGTGCGGGTCAGGGTGCGGACCCAGCCGCCGCCCACGCCGCGCACCGCCTTTTCGATCGGGTTGCCGGTGACGCGCGCCTTGTTATCGGCGCGGGAAGACAGGATATCCTGCCCCCCGGTCGCCGCCGAATAGCCATTGTCGATGATGACGGTAACGGTGTCATCCTTGTTGAACACGGCATTGCCGATGCCTGACGTCAGGCCATTATGCCAGAAACCGCCATCGCCCATGATCGCGATGGCGCGCTTGTCTTTGGTCTTGAACGCGGACGCGCCCGCCGCGCCCAGGCCATAGCCCATCGTAGTGTTGCCGATGTTGAACGGCGGCAGGATCGAGAAGAGATGGCAGCCAATGTCGGCCGAGACATGGGCCGGTCCAAGCTCTCGCTCGACCAGCTTCATCGCGGTGAAGATGGGCCGTTCCGGGCAGCCGGTGCAGAAACCCGCCGGACGCTGGGGGATTTGCGCGGCAATGGGGGCAGGCAGGGGGTCGGCAGCGACCTCCGCCGGGACAAGCGCTGGCACATAAGCGCGCAGGAATGTGGCGATACTATCGCGGATCACCTGCGCGCTATATTCGCCCGCGCGTGGCAGCATGTCCTTGCCCACGATCCGGCAGGGCAGGTCGGCGCGGCGGACCAGCGTGTTCAGCTCATGCTCGATAAATTCGGGCTGCCCCTCCTCCAGCACTAGCACGGCCTGCTTGTCCGCGCAAAATGCCGCCACTTCTTCCGGGATCAGCGGATAGGTGACGTTCATGCAGTAGATCGGGACCTTGCTGTCGCCAAAGCTGTTGGAAAGCCGCAGCAATTCCATCGCGCGGTTGAGATTATTGTAGAGGCCGCCCTGCACGATGATGCCGATGCCATGGGCCTGATCCGGTCCGAACCATTCGTTCAGCCGATGGTCGCGGACATAGGCGATGCCGGCGGGCCAGCGCTTTTCGATCTTTTCCACTTCATGCAGGAAATTGGCGGGCGGCAGCACGATCCGGTCAAGGTCGCGCACGGGCGCGGCGGCGGCCTGTGATACGGTGAGCGGCGGACGGACATTGTCCTTGGCCACGAACGATCCGGTCATGTGGCAGGACCGCACCCGCAATTGGAGCATGACCGGCGTGTTCGACGCTTCGGACAGCGCGAAGCCTTGCTCCACCGCCTCGACAATGCTGGGCAGGTTGGGACGCGGGTCGAGCAACCACATTTGCGATTTCATGGCAAAGGCGTGAGTCCGCTCCTGCATGATCGAGGAGCCTTCGCCATAATCCTCGCCGACGATGATGAGCGCGCCGCCGGTGACGCCGCCCGACGCGACGTTGGACAGGGCGTCGGAGGCGACGTTGGTGCCGACCACCGATTTCCACGCCACCGCGCCGCGCAAAGGATAGTTGACCGATGCGGCGAGCATGGCAGCGGCGGTTGCCTCCGACGCGCTCGCCTCGAAATGCACGTCCAGGCTTTCGAGCAGGTCGTTGGCATCGGCGAACACGTCCATCAGATGGCTGATCGGTGACCCCTGATAGCCGCCGACATAGGCGACGCCCGATTGCAGCAGCGCTTTGGTGACGGCCAGTATGCCTTCACCGTGGAATGTCTCGCCAGCCCCTGCGGTCAGCTTTTTGACTTCAGCCTTGAATGAACGCTCCGCCATGGGATCAGCCCTCTACCAGTGCCAGGACGCGCAGCGGACTGCCCGACCCGTCGCGGATCTTGAGCGGCGGGCAGATCAACATCGCCCCGGTCGGTGGCAGCAGCTCGAGATTTTCCAGGCATTGGAGGCCATAGCGGCCTGCCCCGTGCAGCAACGTATGCGCCGGATAGGGCGGGGTCAGCAGATGCGCCTGCCCCGCGTCGGTGCCGATCGTCTCGACACCGAAGCCTACAATGTCGTGCGCGATCAGATAGTCGATCGCGCTGGTGTCGGGACCGGGCGTATGCGCGCCGTCATCCCGCCGGTTGGTATAGCCGTCGACATCGCGCTTCGACCAGTCGGTGCGCAACAGCACCCAGCATCCCGCAGGGATCGCGCCATGAGTCTCTTCCCATGTCCTGATATGGTCGGCGGTCAGCAGGAAGTCGGCATCGGCCGCGCATTGGGCCGAAAAATCCAGCACGACGGCAGGCGCGACGAAATTGGCGACCGGCACGGCATCGACGCTATTGTCGGGCAGATCCTTGCCGCTGATCCAATGGACCGGCGCATCGAAATGGGTGCCGGTATGTTCGCCGACCGTGAAATTATTCCAGTGCCAGGCGACGCCGCGATCGTCGTAGCGCGATATTTCCTGGCGGGAAAAGGCGGCGGTCTGGCCGAACGGGTCGGGCAGGACCAGCAAAGGCGTGTCTTCGCACAAGGTCTGAGTCAGATCGACGACCTTGACGGTTCCGGTGGCAAGGGCGCCGGCCAGGGCGCGCAATATTTCTGTGCTGGACATCAACCTACCCCTTATATGATGGGAGAAGGCTATCGCATAAACTTGCAGATGCAAGTAAAAACATGAAACTGTCACAGGAGTATGAGTTGGCTGAGGATTTACGGCCCTTTGGTGATCCCGGATCGGACGAGTTCCGGGTCGATGCCTATCCCTTCTACCTGCTGAACCGGGCCGTCAGCCGCTATAATGTCGTGATCGAGTCGCATTTGCGACAGATCGGCCTGGACATCCCGTCCTGGCGGGTGCTGATGATTCTGGGCGAAATGGAGCCGCTGCCGATCGCGCAGGTCGCCAAATCGGCGGTCATCAACATTTCAACTATGATGCGAATCGTCGAGCGGATGCAGAAGGCGGAGCTGATTGAAACCGCAGCATCTTCATCGGACGGCCGTGTTACGGAATTGCGCCTGACCGCAACGGGACATGAAAAACTGGCCGCTGCGCGGGAAGCGGCGGCGCCTGTCTATCGCAAGCTGATCCGGGGATTTTCCGCCACCGACTTTGGCCGGATGCTCGACATGCTGGGCCGCCTGCACGACAATCTGGAATAGGTCGCCCACCTGTATAGTTGCATATGCAATCAATATGCTTTAAGCCTAAAGCAAATAGGAGATTGTCATGCGCATTGCTTGTCTGGGCGGCGGTCCCGCCGGTATCTATTTCGCCATCTCGATGAAGCTGCGGAATCCCGCGCATGACGTCCATCTGTTCGAACGCAACAAAAGCGGCGACACGTTCGGCTGGGGCGTGGTCTTTTCGGACCAGACGCTCGCGAACCTGACCGCAAACGATCCCGTCAGCGCAGCCACGATCGCGGACAGTTTTGCCCATTGGGACGATATAGAGGTTGCGGTTTCGGGTGAATCCGTCGTGTCTTCTGGCCATGGCTTCATCGGCATTGGGCGCAAGCGCCTGCTCCAGATATTGCAGGATCGTGCCCGCGAACTGGGCGTCACGCTGCATTTCGAAACCGAGTTCGACACCGATCTCTCGCGCTTTGCCGATTTCGACCTGATCGTGGCGGCTGATGGCGTCAACAGCCAGATCCGCACCGCCCATGCAGAAAAATTCGCGGTGGATATCCAGACCCGCCGCAACAAGTTCAGCTGGCTTGGCACCACCAAATTGTTCGATGCCTTCGCCTTTCTGTTCGAAAAGACGGAGGCGGGCTGGATCTGGGCGCACGCCTATCAGTTCGATTCCACCCATTCGACCTTCATCGTCGAATGTGCGCCCGAAACCTGGACGGCGCTTGGCCTCGACGCGATGGAACAGGCAGATTCGATCGCCTTTTGCGAGCGAATCTTCTCGCGCTATCTCGACGGACACAAGCTGATTTCCAACGCGACTCATTTGCGCGGTTCGGCGGCGTGGATCAATTTCCGCCGGGTGATCTGCAAACAATGGTCGTTCGACAATGTCGTGCTGCTGGGCGATGCGGCGCATACCGCGCATTTTTCGATCGGATCGGGGACCAAGCTGGCGCTGGAGGATGCGATAAAGCTGGCGCAAGTGCTGGACCAGCCGGGGCTGGACGATCGCGCGGCGCTGGCGAGGGCGCTCGCGGACTATCAGGCCGAACGTCATGTCGAGGTGTTGAAGATCCAGAACAGTGCGCGCAATTCGACCGAATGGTTCGAAACGCTGGACCGCTATCTGGATTTCGACCTGCCGCAATTTGCCTATTCGCTGATGACCCGCAGTCAGCGGGTGAGTTATGAAAATCTGCGCTTGCGTGACAGCAACTGGCTGGAGGGCGTGGAGCGCTGGTTCTGGGCGGGCAATAGCGACCGCAATCGCCCGGTGCAGCCGATGTTCACGCCGTTCACTTTGCGCGACCTGACAATGGTCAACCGTATCGTTGTGCCACCGATGCTCACTTACAGCGCCCATAGCGACGGATGCGCGACGGATTTCCATGCGGTCCATTATGGTGCCAGGGCGCTGGGCGGGGCCGGACTGGTGATGACGGAAATGCTGGCGGTATCGGCCGAAGGCCGCGCAACGCCCGGCTGCCCCGGCCTGTATGAGGATGCGCATGTGGAGCGGTGGCGCGCGATCAACGATTTCGCCCACCGGCATAGTGCGGCCAAGACCTGTGCGCAGATCGGCCATGCCGGCGCGCGGGCGGCGTGCCGGATACCTGAAGCAGGATATGACCTGCCGCTCGATGATCCGTGGGATATAGTGTCAGCATCGGCAAAGCCTTGGAAAAACGGAGGAATCACGCCGAATGGGATCAGCGAGATGGACATGCACCGCATCCGCAATGCATTCGTCGCGGCGACGCTGCGAGCGCAGGAGGCCGGGTTCGATATGATCGAGGTGCAGGCGGGGCATGGCTTCCTGTTGTCCAGCTTCATCACGCCGGTCATGAACGATCGCGACGACGCTTATGGCGGCACGCTTAGCAATCGTTTGCGGTTTCCTTTGGACGTGATTGGTGCGGTGCGTGCGGCATGGCCCGCGCATAAGCCGCTGGCCGTGCGCATCTCCGCCAATGACTGGGTCGGGGACGCGGGGATCACGCCTGCGCAAGCAGTCGAGATTGCGCGCGCTTTGAAGGCGATCGGCGTCGACCTGATCGACGTATCGGCGGGGGAAACCGTGCCGGACGCAAGGCCCGTCTATGGCCGCATGTTCCAGACCCCCTTTGCCGACCAGATCCGCAACGAGGCGAAAGTGCCGGTGATCGCTGTCGGGAACATCGCCGACGCCGATCAGGTCAATTCCATCCTGATGGCGGGCCGGGCCGATCTGGTCGCGCTGGGGCGGCCGCATCTGGCCGATCCGGTCTGGACGTTGCGCGCCGCCGCGCAGGCCGGCGAGGAAAGCCAGTTCGTGCCGCATCCCTATCAGCTTGGCCAGCAACAGGCGATCCGCAACGCCAGGGCGCAAGCCGATCAGGCGAAAGGTTGAGCTATTTCCCTTCGGCGTGCGGGCCGATAAGGGGGAAGTATGAACGGACAAATGGATATGGCCGACGCGATCGTTCCGGCAGGGTCGGGGGCGCTGGACCTGCGGATGTGGGTGCGGCTGCTGGGCTGTGCCAAGATGATCGAAAAGAAGTTACGCCGCAACTTTCAGGAACAGTTTGATACTACCCTGCCGCGCTTCGATGTCATGGCTGCGCTCGATCGTGCGCCGCAGGGGCAGAATATGGGCGCATTGTCGCGCGCGCTGCTGGTGTCGAACGGCAATGTCACCGCGATCGTTCGCCAATTGCTGGATCAGCAAATGGTCGTGTCCTGCCCTGATCCGCATGACGGGCGATCGGCGATCATATCGCTGACGCCGCAGGGCAAGGCACATTTCGCCGCCCTGGCTGCTGCCCACCATATGTGGGTGCGCGATGCGCTGCGCGACTTTCCGGCAGCGCGGCAGGACCAACTGCTCGCGCTGCTCATCGACCTTAAATCATCGCTCTCCAGGGATTTGCAACCATGAGTTTTGAAACCGGCGTTAAGGTGCGCTTTGCCGATGTCGATCCGGCCGGGATCGTCTTCTACCCGCGCTATTTCGAGATGCTCAACGGCGCGGTGGAAGACTGGTTTGCCCAGGCGCTGGGGCTGGATTTCAAGACGATGCATCTCGACCAGCATATCGGCACGCCTACGGTGAAGCTGTCGGTCGATTTCCTGTCTCCCAGCGAACTGGGCGATATGCTGACGATCCGCATCACCCCACAAAAGGTTGGGCGTAGCAGTTGCGCGATCCTGGTTGTGTTTTCCGGCGACGGCCGTGATCGGTTGCGCGCGGAAGTTGTGCTGGTGTGCATGGACCTTAAGACGCAGCGGTCGATGGCCTGGCCCGAAACGGTCAGGGCGCGGATGGACGCGGGACTGATCGCAGCCTGAAGAAACGGCAAAGACCCGCTACATGCTGTGTAGCGGGTCTTATCGGCAGATAAAGGCGGCGTGCTGTATGCGCGCCGCCTATTTGGTTCAGGCCGCCACGATCGGGTGGCGCAACGTGCCGATACCCTCGACCGTGCCGACGATCACGTCGCCGGGCCACAGCCATTCCTGCGGGTCCATGCCCGCGCCCACGCCCGCCGGAGTGCCGGTGGCGATTATGTCGCCCGGTTCCAGCGTGATGCCCTGGCTGATGTCGGCGACGAGTTCATCGACCTTGAACAGCATGAAGGCTGTGTTGCTGCGTTGCTTTTCCACGCCATTGACGGTCAGCCACAGGTCGAGCGTCTGCGGATCGGGAATTTCGTCGGCGGTGACGACCATCGGACCCATGGGCGCGAAACTGTCCTGCCCCTTGGAATAGATCCACTGGCCCGCCCGGCGGCAATCGCGCGCGCTCATGTCGATCAGCACGGTGTAGCCAAACACATGCCGCAGCGCGTCTTCGCGCGAAACGCCCTTCGCCTTCGTGCCGATGATCGCGGCGAGTTCGATTTCCCAGTCGAGTTGCTGGGTGATCGCTTTGTTGTGCAGGATCGGTTCGTCGGGACCAATGACGCTGGTCGGTGGCTTGGAGAAAATGACGGGCTGGCGGGGCAGTTCGGCGGATGTGTCGAGCGACTTGGCGCTTTCGGCGACATGTTCGGTATAGTTGAGGCCGATACCGAAGATATTCTTGCGCGGGCGCGGGATGGGGGCGAGCAGCTTGACGTTGGCCAGCGGTTGCGCTGTGCCGATCGGGAAGATGCCGTTGCAATCGGCGATCAGTTGCGTGGCAACCGTAACCGCTTGCGGGCCAAGGTCGATAAATTCCAGCATGGAGGCGGGAAAGGGCACGCCCTTCACTGCGCCAAAGCGGGCCAGATCAAGCACAAGGTCGCCAGCGATGGCACCCAGGCGGGCTTCGCATTCCACGGTGGCGCGGTAGGTAACAAGATGCATGATTCTTCCTTCGTGTCAGATCAGGAAATGATAGGTTGATGGCCGCCATTTTCGCCCAGCGCTTCTTCGCGATAGAGGCCGAGCGCGCGCATGACGGGCAGGTCGTGGAAGCTGAACAGGCAGGCATCGTCACTGTCTGACGCATTGGCATGTTCGTGATACATCCATGCCGGCACGACGAAGATGTCGCGTTCCTGCCAATCGAAACGCTGGCCATTGATGATCGACCAGCCTTTGCCCTTGGCACATTGATAGACGAAGCTGCCGGTCTGGCGATGCGCCCTGGTCCGCTCGCCCGGACGCAGCAACTGCATCGACGCGCCGATGGTCTGCATCACCGGCCCGCCGGTGTTGGGGTTGACATAATCCATCATGATGCCGTCATAAGGCGACCCGTCGGTCGCGCGGGCATAGCGGGTCAGCGCTTCATAGGTCGGCGCCCATTCATATTTGAGCAGCGGCGAATAAGGCTTTGCCCATGGCGTCGCCGCCGGGCGCAATCCCGCGCCCGCCCAGGTCGCCGTGCTGTCATCGACCGCATAGGAAATCGCCTGTTGCAGGTCGGGATGGACTTCGTAGAAATTGGCCTCCAGCGCGTTCATCAGCGGAATGTCGAGGCCATCCTGCCAGATGCAGACCGTGCCATCCTCCGCCACCCCATGTTCGTGCCATGTACCATTGGGCGTCAGCACGAAATCATTGGTGCCCAGCGTCATCTTGTGTCCATCGACATTGGTGAAGGCACCGCTTCCCTCCATGATGAAGCGCAATGCCGACGCGCTGTGGCGGTGGCTGGACGCACATTCGCCTGGGGCCATCACCTGCAAGCCCGAATAGAGCCAGCCTACCGCCGCGACGACATCGGCGCGGCCCTTGTTTTCCAGATAGACGACACGGCGACCGGCCTGTTCGGGCGTAACAAGATCAAGCGCGCGCAGCACGTCGGCGCGCAGGTCGTTATAGCGCCAGATCATGGGGACGGAAGTCGATGCAGGTTCCCACGGTTCGATCTTGTTGGCGACGGTCCATAATGCGCCAGTGCCAAGATCCTGCAATCGCTTGTAATAAGCGAGCCGTTCGGGCGTGTCCGCCACATTGGCGCGGCCGATCATATCCTCGCGATACTGGTCGAAACTTGGCTCGGTCACAGACGCCTCCCGGTCAATATGCTATAGGCTTAAAATAAATTTGCATTAGTGTCAAATGCAAGTAATATATCTTGGTTTTCCGGCGCTTTGGGCGCGATTTAGATGGAAGGAATGTCATGTCCCAGCCGTTCAGGGCCGCCGTCGTTCAGGCCGCATCGTTGCCCTGCGATTCGTTGGCGTCCGCCGCCAAGGCCGCGGGGCTGATCCGCGAGGCGGCAGGGGCGGGCGCGCGGCTGGTCGTCTTCCCAGAAGCATTTCTGGGTGGCTATCCCAAGGGCGCGTCCTTCGGCACGCCGGTCGGGATGCGCAAGCCGCAGGGGCGGGAGGATTATCGCGCCTATCATACCGCCGCAATCGACCTGGCCGGGGCGGAAGTCGAACTTCTGGCGCAGGCGACGGCGGAGACAGGTATCTTCCTGGTCATCGGTGTGATCGAACGGGACAGGGGCACCGTCTATTGCACGGCCCTGTTCTTCGACGGGGAAAAGGGACTGGTCGCCAAGCATCGCAAGCTGATGCCGACCGGGGCGGAGCGATTGATCTGGGGCTTTGGCGATGGCTCGACGATGCCGGTCATCGACACGCCGCTGGGCCGGATCGGCGCGGTCATCTGCTGGGAAAATTACATGCCGATGATGCGCATGGCGATGTATGATCAGGGCGTGACCCTCTATTGCGCGCCGACCGCCGACGATCGCGATGGCTGGGCCGCCTCCATGCAGCATATCGCGCTGGAGGGGCGCTGCTTCGTCCTGTCCGCATGTCAGCACATCACGCGCGGCGCCTATCCCGCTGATTTCGACTGTGCGCTGGGCGATGATCCCGACCTGGTGCTGATGCGTGGCGGTTCCATGATCGTCGCGCCGCTGGGCACGGTGCTGGCCGGGCCGGACTATGGCGGGGAAACGATTCTCTACGCCGATATCGATCCGGCCGATGTTGTGCGCGGGAAATATGATTTCGACGTTGCGGGTCACTATGCCCGCCCCGACATTTTCAGCCTGTCGGTCAATGTCGCGCCGCAGCGCGCAGTAAAGCGCGAAGGGGCGCAATAAGGCGATGGAATTTGATTTCGCACAAATGGCGGGGCCGGACCGTTACAAGCTGATGAGCGCCGCGATCACGCCCCGGCCGATCGCCTGGCTGACCACGGTGTCGCAGGACGGGGTGCGCAATGCTGCGCCCTACAGCTTTTTCAACATGATGAGCGCAGAGCCGCCACTGGTTGCCATCGGCCTGATGAGGCGACCTGATGGCAGCTACAAGGACAGCGCCCGGAATATCATCGACACCGGGGAGTTCGTCGTCAATCTGGTTGCCGAAGCGGATGCCGTGGCGATGAACTTCACCTGCATCGACGCGCCGCCAGATTTTGACGAGTTGGCGCAGGGATCAATCGACACCCTCGCATCCGCTGTCATTGCGCCGCCCCGGATCGCATCTGCACCAGTGTCCATGGAATGTCGGGTCTTCCAGCGCACCGATGCGGGTCAGTCCACGATCATCCTGGGGGAAGTGTTGCGGTTTCACATCGCCGATATGTTCGTTGATCCGGACAGGCTGCACGTCGATACGTTGGCCATGGACCTTGTCGCGCGGATGCACGGCGCGGGATGGTACTCGCGATCGACCGGCCTGTTTCAATTAATGCGACCAACCTATGCAGATTTGCACAAGTGAGAACAATTAGACGCGGCGGCCCTGACGAGAATGGCCAAGGCTTAGCGATCCAGATCATGACAAACGCATGAGGCAGTCGAGCGCGGGCTGGGAAGCAGGGAAATTATTGTAGGCGGCATCATGGTCGACATCCCGCTGTCAATATACGCGCGCTTTACAAATCGTCCCATCGGTATTGCTTCTCCGAATCAGTATGTTAGTCTGATTCCGCGTCGCGAAGGCGGCGCCGAGGCTTGAGAACCTCGCTTGGGAAGAAATGGACCCGCCATACACGCGGCCGGGTGGCCGACGCGCATGTCCAAGCCGCTTGCGGCCAAAGGCGTCGGCGCATGTCTCAAGTCGATTTCCACACCTGGGCGCTGCTCAAGGGCGTCGCGATATCGACATTGCTCGGCGTCGGGGCGAACGTCACCTTCTCCGGTGAAAGCGATCTTGTCCAAGCGATCCGTCAATCCACGCAGCAGAATGTGTCCCGCGCCGGAGACCAGATCACATCCCGCAATCTTCAGATCCAACCGACCATCACCATTCGACCCGGTGCCCCGGTCCGACTCATAGTGCATCGCGATCTCATTTTGGCACCGTGGACAGAATAGGAGCACGATATGACGGATATTAAACTTGGGCGTCTGCCCGACAGAACGCCGGTCAAACTAGCTATCAGCGTCCCGCCAGACGTTCATTTGGCGTTGGCGGATTATGCCACCATCTATTATGAGACCTATGGCGATGATCAGGCGATCGCCGATTTAGTCCCGCATATGCTTTCTGCCTTCCTCGCGAGTGACCGCGGCTTTGCCAAGGCGCGGGCAGGGCTCGCCGCACGGCGTAAATGACGACGGGCAGCGACAAAATACCGCATGTCGACTGAGCCGGTTATCCCTATCGGCATGTGTCAAACACCGCGAAGGCTTTAGAAGATCGTGACAATCTCAGCATTCTGACATCCGGCCGCAGGCGTAAATTTAGCTAATGGCCAGCATCAATGGTTCAGCGTGTGAGCCGGAACGCACGCTTACCTTGATAATCGATAAGCAAGGAGATGCACATGGAAGTGCTAGCAATCTCTATTAACGACACCGCTAAGGCGCTCGGCATCGGTCGGTCATCGGTTTATGCCTTACTCAAATCTGGCAAACTTGATGCGATCAAAATCGGTAGGCGAACCTTGCTGACCACTGAGTCCATCAAGCGGCTGGCACAATCCCGAGATATGGCTTGATACGCCAGCGCTACACGGCTCATGCTGAAAAATTGCCCGCGGTAGAGTAGGGCAGGGCGGGCCCGTCATCTGTTTCCGCCCTTTCGCAGTTCATCCATATAGTCGCTCCACCACTGCGCCATTTCAACACGTTCGGCCCAATAGGCGGACTGGTTATATATGCGACGTACGGACCCGGCCACCATATGTGCCAGTGCACGCTCGATGGCATCCGGGTTCCATTTGCCGGATTCGTTCAACAGCGATGATGCGGACGTGCGGAAGCCGTGGGCCGTCATTTGCTCTTTGGAATAGCCCATGCGCCGCAATGCCGCGTTGATGGTGTTTTCGCTGATCGGTCTTGCTCGGGTGCGGATCGAAGGGAACACATAGCGCCCGGAGCCGGATAAGGATCGCATGGCTTGCAGTATCGCGAGAGCCTGCCGAGACAGAGGCACCGAATGGGGCTGGCGCATTTTCATCTTTGTTACCGGGATCGTCCAGACAGCTTTGTCGAAATTAACCTCAGCCCATTCCATTTGCCGCAGTTCGCCCGGGCGCTGGAAGACATGAGGTGTGAGTTTAAGGGCGTACATGACGGCGGGATCGCCCTGATAATCCTCGATAGCGCGCAGGAGAGCGCCGAACTCGTTTGGATCGATGATGGCGGCGAAGTGCTTGACTCGCGGTGTGGTCAATGCGCCGATCAGGAGTTGCGCCGGATCACGTTCGGCACGCGCCGTTGCGACTGCAAAGCGGAAAACGCGGCTGGCAAAGGCGCGCAGCAGATTGGCGGTTTCCAAGCGGCCACGTCGTTCATGCTTCTGCAGTTCATGAAGAAGTTCCTGAGGCGTGATATCGGTGACAGGCCGCTTTCCGAAGTCTGCCCCCATCAGTTTCAAAAACCAGCGCATCTTCTCCAGCGTTGGCTCAGCCAACCCCTCACGCGCTTTCTTCTCTATCAATTCCTCGGCCACGCTAGCGAAGCTGTTGCTGGCCCGAATGCTCGCCTCAATGCGGGCTTGTCGTTTGGCTACGTTGGGATCGATCGCATGAGCCAGCTGCCTACGGGCGGCATCCCTGGCAGCGCGCGCTTCGGCCAAGGTAATCTCGGGATACGCCCCGAGCGACAGTTTCCGTTCTACGCCGTCGATCCGGTATTTGATTCGCCACAGCTTGCTGCCTCTTGGATTGACGAGCAGATACAAACCTTGGGAGTCAGTAACCTTGTAAGGCTTATCTGCGGGCTTGGCATTGCGGATAGCGGTATCGGTTAGCACCATTGGGGGCCTCGATTCTGCTGGGGCCTTTTGAGGCCCCCAAATTAGGCCCCAATCATCCGCAATTGCAGGCAAACAAGGGCATCCACTGACAATCAGAGAATGCCCATAAACTACCGGAAATCAGGGATTTTTCAACTGTTGGCAGACGTCGCCAGACAGGATTTTGGAGGCCCGAGCCGGAATCGAACCGGCGTGCAAGGATTTGCAGTCCTCTGCGTAACCACTCCGCCATCGGGCC
>JAEMRT010000016.1 GCA_016463225.1 Sphingopyxis sp.
GCTCGGAGAGCATCCGCAGCATCCGGTCGTGCGTATCGACGCTGCAGGCGAACCAACCGCCGCCGTGGAGGTAATAGAGCCAGCCGTCGCTGCGGACATCGCGCGGCGTATAGACCCGCACCCGCATCCCGCCCACATCATGATCCTCGACCGCCGCCACCTCCGGCTGGCCGTCGTTCAATATCTGTGCCGCCGCGTCGATCAACCGCCGGCCATCGGCGGGGGGAAGGGCCATGATATCGAACGGGCCGGTGTGCGCCGCCATCGCGGCGCGCACGGCCAGGATTTCGGGGTCGATCTCGACAGCCATGTCCTCGTCTAGCACATCGGAAACAAGCAGCGGGGATGACGATTTCGATCCGCGCCATGACAAAGTTTCGCCCGGCATATCATTCGCCGTCCCCGTGCTCTCGGATGAGCCGATTGGTTGCTATTATGATATATATTCCGTTATACAGCACAAATCTAGTTGATAGGATGCTGGCTGAAACGCACAAGATGCGCGACAATCAAAAGCCAAGGGACAGGAGCGGTCAATCATATGTCGAGCAAGACCATGCGTCACGGGATCTTCCTCGCCCCGCTACATCCGGTAGACGAGAACCCGAACCTGCTGATCCACCGTGACCTCGAACTGATGGAATGGATCGACAGGCTCGGCTTCGACGAGGCGTGGATCGGCGAGCATCATTCGGGCGGGTTCGAAACTATCGCCAGCCCCGAACTGTTCATAGCTGCGGCGGCCGAGCGGACGCGGACGTTGCGGTTCGGCACCGGGGTCATCTCGCTGCCCTATCACCAGCCGCTGATGGTCGCCAACCGTATCATCCAGCTCGATCATCAGACGCGCGGCCGCGTGATGTTCGGCTTTGGCCCCGGCTTGCTGGTATCGGACGCCTCGCAACTCGGCATTGACCCGAACCAGCAACGCGACCGGATGGCCGAGGCACTCGACGTCATCCTGCGCCTGCTGGATGGCGAGACGGTGACCGAGAAGACCGAATGGTATAACCTCGTCAACGCGCGCGTCCACCTGATGCCCTATACTCAGCCGCGGCCGGAGATCGCGGTGGCCAGCGCGGCGACGCCATCGGGTGGCAAATTAGCAGGCAAATATAATCTGATGATGCTCTGCGTCGCGGCGACCAGCCCGACCGGCGGCTTCAACGTGCTCGACGTCAACTGGGGCTTCGCCGAGGAAACAGCGGCGGAACATGGTCATGTGATGGACCGCGCGAAGCTGCGCCTGATGGGGCCAATGCACATCGCCGAGACGCGTGAAAAGGCGCGCGAGAATGTCCGTTTCGGCCTCGAAAAATATATAGAATATGCCCGCACTCTCACGCCTGGCCGCTTTGGCGATTTCGGCAAGCGCGACCCCGTCGACGTGATGCTCGATTCGGGTCACATCGTCATTGGCACCCCGGATGACGCGGTCGATGTGCTGCAGAAGCTTCGCGACAAACAGGGCTATTTCGGTGGTTTCCTCCATCAGGCGCATGATTGGGCAGACTGGGAAGCGACCAAGAAAAGCTATGAACTCTATATGCGTTTCGTCGCGCCGCGGTTCGACAGTTCGAACGACAGGCGTAATGAAAGCTATGGCGAGTGGAAAGAGCGCAGCGTCGAGTTCAGCGAAAAGAGCCACGCCGCCGCGCAGGCGACGTTTGCCAAATTTGGCAAGACCGCCGATGCCGAGGGCGCCGCGAAACAGACCGGCATGATCGGCAGTAAGGCAGATACCGACGCCTAATCGGCCTCCGGGCGAACCAATTCATCAATGAAATTCTGCCCGGCTGCAGCCGGCGTGGAAGGCTGTGCGCATATCTCATGGCCAGCCTGAGAAAAACTCGTGCAGACCGCGCTGCGCCTGATTTGTTTTATATTGCGGAATATATCCCGGCATGTAATCTTTTATGGCGAGAGAGGAACGCTATGGCTGACATCATCGAAATCGTCATGGACAGTATGGAGGACGGGCTGGCTGCGCTGGCGCGGGGCGAAATGGTCGTGGTCTTGGACGACAAGCATCGCGAGAATGAGGGCGACCTCATCATCGCCGCCGAGCATGCGACGCCTGAGGCGCTCGCCTTCATTGTCCGCCACACCACCGGCATCGTCTGTGTTGCGCTCGAAGGTGAACGCGCCGACGCGCTCGCGCTTGATCCGATGGTACACACCAACGACGACCGCCACGGCACGGCCTTCACAATCTCGGTCGATGCCCGGCGGGGCACGAGTACCGGCGTGTCGGCGGCGGACCGCGCGGCGACGATCGCCGCGCTGATCGATCCCGAAACGCGGCCCGAAGACCTGATGCGCCCTGGCCATATGTTCCCCCTGCGCGCCCGTCCCGGCGGCGTGCTCGAACGGCCCGGCCATACCGAGGCGGCGGTGGACATGGCGCGGCTCGCCGGCTGCGGGCCGGCGGGTGTGCTGTGTGAAATCGTCAGCGACGATGGATCGATGGCGCGCACACCGGAACTACTGCGCTTCGCGCGCCAGCATGGGCTTTGCATCGTCACGATCGCCGACCTGATCGTCTATCGCAGCGAGGGTCGCGACCGCCGCCCGAGCCTTCACCACGTTCCGCAATCCGTCGGCCTCGAAGCCGGCGCGATGCGCTGATTCCCGGGAGAGAGAGATGTTCCTGACGGCCTTGCCCGAGCGCCGGAGTTTTGCCGGCGCCGACACCGAATTGCTGGTCCGCGGCGAGGGAAGACCGCTGCTGTTCCTCCACGCCGGTCATGGCTTCGACGAGGCGGACCCGTTGATCGAACGGTTGGCGAAGAATCATCGGGTCATCGCCCCGTCGCTGCCCGGCTTCGGCGCGACGCCGCGGCCCGAGGGTGTGAACACGGTCGACGATATCGCCTACCGCGTCCTCGACCTGATCGAGGACATGGATCTTCGAGACATTATAATGGTCGGCGTGTCGTTCGGCGGATGGGTCGCCGCAGAGGTCGCGACCAAGGGCAGCGGCCGTATCGCCAAACTCGTGCTGATCGATCCGCTCGGCGTGAAGTTCGGGGATCGCGAGACGCGCGACATCGTCGACATCTTCTCGCACACCGCGCAGGAAATCCCGGCGCTCTTCTTCGCCGACGAGGCGAAGGGACTGGAGGCGCTCAACAATCTCGATTTCAAAGATCTGCCCGACGAGATCGCGCTGCGTTTTGCGCGCAACCGCGAGGCGCTGACCCTCTATGGCTATAACCCCAATCTCTACAATCCCAAGCTCAAGGGACGGCTCCACCGGATCAAGGCGCCGACGCTGGTGATCTCCGGGGCGGACGATCGCATCACGTCGCCCGACTATGGCCGCCAATATGCCGAGGCGATCCCGGGCGCCCGCTTCGAGAGCGTCGGGCGCGCCGGCCACTACGGCTATCTTGAGCAGCCCGCCGCCTTTGCCGAAAAAATAGAGGCGTTTCTGGTCTGAAAGCCCGGGCGTCCGCAAGGAGAGCGACATGGAATTCTGGCACTTCAGCGAACAGTCGATGCATCCCGCGTGGAACGACATCGACGGACCGACCAAGGTCACGGTCGATAACCGGCATTGCGACCCCAAGGTCGCACACCAACTTTACAACCGCTATCTCGACGAATGGGTGGTTGCTGACAAGCTCGGCTACAATATCTTCGTCAACGAGCATCATGCGTCGGCCAACTGCATGTCGGCGTCTTGCCTGCTGACCCTCGCGATCCTTGCACGCCAGACGGAGAAGGCGCGGCTGCTGTGCCTCGGGGTGCCGATCACAAACCGCACCGATCCCTATCGCGTCGCCGAGGAACTGGCGATGATCGACGTTATCTCCGGCGGCCGGCTCGAGATCGGGCTGGTCAAGGCGTCGCCCTTCGAACTCGCGATGTCGAACCAGAACCCGGCGGGGATAATGGACCGCTACTGGGAGGCGCATGATTTCGTCGTCAAGGCGCTGACCCATCAGGGTGGGCCGTTCAGCTGGGAAGGCGAGCATTATAACTATCGCAACGTCAATGTTTGGCCGCGTCCCTACCAGCAGCCGATGCCGCCAATGTGGATCACGGCATCGGGCGCCAGCACGGGGCGCAAGGTCGCCGAGCTCGGCTACACGCTCGCGACCTTCTTTAACGGCGCCGGCACCAAGCCGCTGTTCGACGCTTATAAGGAAACCTATCTCGCGACCCACGGCCGCCCCGCGCCGACCGACCGGTTCGCCTATCTCGCGATCGTCTGCTGTGGGCGCAACGAGAAGGAGGTCGACGACCGTTATGCGAAGATGAAGCCCTATCTCGACGTTCAGCCGCGGACGCCCAAGGCATGGTCGAACCCGCCAGGTTACGAGACCGCCGAGCTCAACGCGATGGCACTGAAAAAGGGCATCACCGGCCGCATCAACTTTGGCCTGCCGCCCAATCCGTCACGTCAGGACATGGCCGACGGCGGCATCATGTTCACCGGAACTCCCGACCAGCTCTATGAGCAAATCACGTCATTCTGCGACCGCGCGGGAGGCCTCGGTCATCTGCTGATGCTCGGCCAGGCCGGCTATCTCGATCATGAGGAAACGGTCGACAGCATGACGCTGTTCGCGACCGAGGTGATGCCGCGCCTCAAGGAATATGCCGCGAAGAAGCGGCAGGAAAATGGCGAGGAACCGCTGAGCAGCGCAAAGCTCGACGGCGACTACGCAATCGTCTGATTGCGCGGTGTTGGATTTTGCCGGCAAGCGGGTGCTGGTTGGCGGCGGCAGCCGCGGCATCGGCCGTGCGATCGCCGCCGCCTTTGCCCGCGCCGGCGCGCAGGTGTCGGTTTCGGGCCGCGACGCGGAAGCGCTGGCCGAGACGCGGCGACTGACGGGCGGTCCGGTTCAGATTTGCGACCTTGGCGACGCTGAGGCGGTGCGCCGGCATGTTGCGGCGGCGGCCGAGGCGTTCGGGGGGCTCGACATCGTCGTCAACAATGGTTCGGCCTTCGCGACCGATGACACGCCCGAGGCATGGGACACAGCGTGCCGCATCGATCTGATGGGGCTGGTGAACACCAATGCCGCCGCAGCGCCGATCCTGACGGCGGGAGGAGGAGGGGTGATCGTCAACATCGCGTCGATCTCCGCATTTCATCCGACGCCGAACGCGGCGCCCTACGGCGCAATCAAGGCGGCGATCGTTCATTATACCAAAAGTCAGGCGCTCGGCCTCGCCCCGCACAATATCCGCGTAAACGCCGTCGCGCCCGGTGCGATCAGCTTCCCCGGCCATTTCTGGGAGCGGCGCAAGGTCGAAGATCCCGATCATTATCAGCGAATCGTCGATCGCATCCCCTTCGGCCGCATGGGCACGCCGGAGGAGGTCGCCGACGTCGTACTCTTCCTCGCATCGCCGCTCGCGCGCTGGGTGACGGGCCAGATCGTCATGGTCGATGGCGGGCAGGAACTGGCCTGACGCCCGGGCGATAAGCGAAATAGATGACGGCAGGTCATGCCTGGCGCGAATAAACTCGTTTGAGACACGAACCCGGGCCTTTCATCTTCGGGGCGGGAAAAAACGACGGGTCTGGCGCGCGCGCCCGAACCCGCACCACTTTTGGGGAGGATAGAAGATGAAAACTGGTCGCGCCCGCACGAACCTATTGAATGCTAGCCTGATTGCCATCGCCATTGCCGGCGCGTCGCCGGCCTTTGCCCAGGACGCGCCTGCTGCACCGGCGGCTGAGCAGGAGGGGCTCAGCGAGATAGTCGTGACGGCGAACCGGCGTGCCGAAAATCTTCAGGACGTCCCAATTTCGGTGACCGCGGTGACCTCGGGGATGCTCGAGGCGTCGGGAACGCAGAACACGCTTCAACTCGAGCGTATCGCGCCCGGCCTGCAGGTGTATCAGACCGCGTCCGCCGCGTTGCCGTTCCTGCGCGGCGTTGGGTCGAACCAGTCAAACCCCGGTTTCGAAAGCCCGGTCGCGCTCTACATCGACGGCATCTATCAGGCGGGCAAGATCGGCAACATCTTCGACCTTCCCAATGTCGAGCGGATCGAGGTCCTAAAGGGCCCGCAGGGAACATTGTTCGGCCGCAACGCCACTGGCGGCGCGATCTCAATCATCACCCGCGATCCGGGTTCGACGCCCGAACTGTCGGCCGAAATCGGCTATGGTCGGTTCAACGAGGTTCGCGGCAAAGCCTATGCCGCAGCACCGATCACCGACGCGTTGGGGATCAGCGTGTCGGCCACAGCCCGCAAGAGCGACGGCTATATCTACAACAGCTTCCTCGACAAGGAGGCCAATTCTTCGCACAATGTGATGTCTACCGCGAAGCTGGTGTGGAGCCCGAGCGACGTCTTCACCGCCAAGCTCAGCGGTTCCTATTTCGAATTCAGCGATCCGACCGGCCTGTCGCCGCACGTCGTCGCAGGGACGATCCCGCCGGGCACTCACCCGACCGGCGCGGGCGGGCTGTTCGTGACCAACTACGACAAATATTCGATGCGCTCGAACCACGATACCTTCGTCGATACCAGTGGTTGGCGCGCGACTCTCGACATGCAATATGATCTTGGCGCGGTGAAACTGGTCTCGCTGACCGGCTATGTCGATGTCAAATCGAGGAATATTTCGAACTCGCCAGCATCGGAATCGAGAGCCTCCTATTCGGGCTCGGCAACGCCCAGCGAGAATGTCTCGCAGGAGCTGCAGCTCCAGTCGACCGGTACCGGGCCGTTCAAATGGATCGTCGGCGGTTATTACAGCTGGACCAACGAGGGTTTCGGCGATCTGATCTCGGTCGCCAATGTGCCGTCGCCATTTCGCCCGGCGGACCTGCTTGTGCCCGGCGCCAGCGTCACCGGCTTTCACGTCGAGCTCAAGACTGAATCGCTCGCGGGTTTTGCCGAGGCGAACTATCAGCTGACCGACCGACTCCGCGTCACGGCGGGCCTTCGTTACACCCATGAAAATCGCGCGATGGAGGGTTTCCGTTACAGTGCCACCGCGCTGCCCGTGGCAGGAAACACCAACATTCCCGTCTATAACGGCGTGATTGGCGCCGAACCGCTGGTATTCGGCCGCAATATCGCGGCCGCTTCGATCACCGACGTCGACAAGGGTTTTTCCAAGGTCACCTGGCGTCTTGCGCTCGATTACAAGATCGACGACGATGTGATGGTCTATGCGTCGTACAACCGCGGCTTCAAGAGCGGCAGTTATACCGCGACCGCGCTCTCCGCTACCGCGGTGCCGGTGAGCCCCGAACAGCTCGACGCCTATGAAATCGGCATCAAGTCCGAATTCGCCGACCGCACAATCCGATTCAACGCCGCGGCCTTTTATTATGATTATTCGAACATCCAAGTCGGCCTGATCACCGGCGCCGGCATCACGACCGTCGAAAATGCCGCGGCGGCGAGCATCTATGGCCTCGATGCTGAATTGACGTGGCAGCCCGTGCGCGAGTTCCAGATCCGCGCCGCGGTCAACCTGCTCGATTCAAAATACAAGAATTACGGCCGCGCGCAGATATTCCTGCCACGGACCAGCGCGGCGCCCTGCACCGCGCCTCCTCCGCAGCTCAGCCAAGCGCAGGCCGAAGCGATCGTTGCGGCGCCAAAGGTTGCGGGTGCCTGTTCCTACGCGCTCGATGCCAGCGGCTTGCCGCTGGTATTCTCGCCGGAATTCACTGCCTCGCTCGGCGCGGACTATAGCATTCCGATCGGCGACAGCCGGCTCGTATTCAACGGCTCGCTCTATTACAACAGCGGCTTCGACGTCACGCCGGGCGGCTATTTCTCCCATGTCGACTCCTATGAGACGCTCAGCGCGTCGGCGACCTGGTACGCACCCGACGACCGCTATTTTGTGCGCGTCTGGGGCGACAATCTGACCGACAGCAACCATGCCGTATATCTCTCGCCCCAGGCAGCAGCGTTTCAGGAGATTTCGGCGCGGCCGGTCTCTTATGGCATCACCATCGGTGCAAAGTTTAGGTAGGGGGCGGGGCACTCCTCCTTATGGGGGCGGCTGTCAGCCGCCCCCTTTTTTGCCCGCGATTTGAGCAAGAACGAAGCCTCGCGAGATGCTGTGCCACGGGTCGTGGTACGTTCGCGGCTGGAGCATAGTGCCGTCAATCTAAGGCAACCTCCGATCCTACCTGGAATGGGGAATGCCCGGAGAGGGTCGAGGGTCTCAACCCGCGCGGACGCTTGATCGCGAGTGGTTTCGGCAAGGTGTTCCTGCGGGGCAGGGGCCGGGCGAAAGCCTGTCGATCAAAATGACGCAAAAAAAGGGCGGCCCCGACGGCGCCGCCCTTTCCCCCTATTTGTTTACAATCAGAAACGGAAGCCGACTGCCACCCCGTAAGTCAGCGGAACGATCTCCTGTCGCGACTGCTTGAGCGCCGACAGGTTGGTGCCGATCACCTTGCGATTGGTCAGGTTTGCGCCGAAGAGGCGTATATAGACCGGCGTCCCTTCGGGCTCGAAGGTCACCGACGCGCCGAGCGAGTCATATTCATTGACCCGATCGAGCGGGCCGATGCCCACCTTGAATTCGTCCGTCCGGAAATAGCTGGCGCTGAGCTTCAGATCACCGACGCCTGCGATAGTCGTCGTATAATCCGCCCCCAGCGTGAACGACCATTTGGGGGCGAACAGGCCGCGCTGGCCCGATGCATCGACCACCGTCTGCGCGCCATTGCCCAGCGCATCGGGAAGGAAGGCGACGGCGTTGGGGAAGCTCTTATATTCGGCATCCATCAGCGTGGCGCTGGCACGCAGTTGGAGCCCACGCGCCGGCGCGACGACCAGATCCATGTCGAGGCCGTAGATGGTCTCGCTCGCCGCGTTCTGCAACTGCGTCGTGCCGCCCCCGCCGCCGCCCGCGACGATGATGTCGAGCTGGATGTTCGAATAGTCATAATAGAAGGCGGCAAGGTTCAATTGCACTTTGCGGTCGGCAAACTGGCTCTTGATCCCGATTTCATAGGCGTCGAGCTGTTCGGGGTTCACCGGCGTCTGGCCCGGGGTGAAATCGTTCATGTTGAACGTTCCCGATTTGAAGCCCCGATTATAGCTCGCATAAGCCATCACGTCGGGCGCGAACTGCTGGTCGATCGCAAGACGCCATGTCAACTTGTTGAAGGTCTTCTCCAGCCCTGTATCACCCGTCAGCGGGATCAGCGCCGGCGAATAGAAGCCGGGCGCGATCTGGCCGATGCCTTGGACCGCGAAGTCATAGCCACGCTTTTCGCTGGTGTAGCGCAGGCCTGCGGTGATGTTAGTCGACGGCGTCACCGCCAGCGTCGCCTGCCCATAGCCGGCGATTGCCCGCGTCCGTCCTTCGGCAGTGACGCTCGTCGCGGTTCCGCCAGGTATCGCCGCGATCTCGGCAAAGCTCGCGTCAAAGGGTGCGTTCTGGATGATGTTCAGCGGCTCGATCTGCGCGGTGCCGTTGAAATAATAGGCTCCGAGCACCCATTGCAGTGAACCACTGCCCGTCGAAATCAGCTGGAGCTCCTGCGAAAAATCTTCGACGCCTTGAATCTCGTCGAAATAGAAAAATTCGGCCGAGGTCCCGTCATAGTCCAGCTTGGTGACCACTGTCGTTTCGACATAGCCTGTGATCGAGACAAGATCGACGCCGGGGAACGAATAGCGGACCTTCCCTGTCGCGCGGAAGGCTTCGACCCCGAACAGGTTCGGACTGCCCTGATATTGATAGACATCCGGGTCGAACGTGCCGCCAAAGAAGCTGCCCACCGGAGTCGTGCCGGGCACCGGATTCAGGTTCGAAATCAAGTTGGTGGTGTCGCGGTCCATATACATGGCGCCGAGAGTGATTTCCAGATCGTCGGTTGGCCGGAACAGCAGCTTCGCATCGACGCTGTCGCCATTGGTGCCGCCGAATTTGCCCGGATAGGCCGTGCCGGTGTTGCGCGCGAAATCGCCGCCGCCAGTGTGCATATAGCTTGCGTGGAACGCAACCTTGTCGCCCGCGATCGGTCCGGTGACATAAGCCTTCGCCACCCACTGGTCGAAGCGGCCATAGGAGACCTCGCCGGACGCGCCAAAATCGAAGTCGGGCTGGCGGGTAACGATGTTGATCGCGCCGCCCGTAGCGTTGCGACCGAACAGCGTGCCCTGGGGTCCCTTGAGCACCTCCAACCGCTCGATCGAGTTGAATTCCAGGACATTTGCCGATTTGTCGGATTGATAGACCCCGTCGATATAGACCGCGATTGAGCTATCGTTGCCGGTCGCGGGCGAGTTCGATCCGACGCCGCGGATATAGGGAATGAAGAAGCTGTTGGCCGCTGTCGGCGACGTAGTCACCCCCGGCGCGATGCGCGGCAGGTCGAGGCTGTTGAGCAACCCCGCCGTTTCGATCTGCGCCGGCTGGATCGTCGTGACCGCGATCGGCACATCCTGCAATCGTTCCTCGCGCCGCTGGGCGGTGACGATGATTTCGCTGACGCCCCCATCCTCGGATTGCGTTGCCGCGGCGGGGGTTTGCTGCTGCGCCCAAGCCGCGGCCATGGGCGAAGACGAGGCCGCAAGCAACAAGGCGAACCGTGCGGGGAACCCGCGCGCAATCGACCGAACCATATATCCCTCCCAAAATCTTATCATTGGAGGCTGAAAGCTATGGGGCGTTCCGTCTTCGCTCAAACCAATATTCATTGACCGATCATGCCCTAGGCTCATGCGTACGCGGCGGCGCCGCGATGCCTCAGGCCGCGGCCTGCGATGATGTGATTTGGGACCCCGCGCGAAAGCGGATCGGCATATGCTTGATTCCCCAGAAGAGGTTCGAACTTGCCCACTCGACCGGGCCCGCGAGCTCGATCTGGTCCATGCTACCAAGGATCGCGTCCAGCATCACTGCCATGTCGAGCCGCGCCAGATGCGCGCCTAGGCAGAAATGCTTGCCGATCGCGAAACCCAGATGCGGATTGGGCGTGCGGCGGACGTCGAACGTTTCGGGATCACTGAACGCCGCCGGATCGCGGTTGGCGGCATGAAACCAAATCACCGCCCAGTCGCCCTTGCGCATCATCTGCCCGCCGACTTCGACATCCTCGGTCACGGTGCGCAGCGTATGCGTCAGCGGGGCGCTGAAGCGGACGAACTCGTCAATGGCGCCTCGCAGGGCGGCCGGGTCGTGGCGGTTGGCGCGCAGCCATTCGATCTGCGCCGGGTCCTTCAGCAGTTCCAGCAGCCCGACGCTCATTGACGAGCGCGTCGTCTCGTGCCCAGCGGCAAAGAACATCAGGCCGTTGAAGCCGATCTGCGTCTCGGTCAGCGGTTGGCCATCGATCTCCGCTTGGACGAGTGCCGTCAACAGGTCGTCGCGCGCCGCGCCGCGCCGCTCCTCGGCCAGTTCGACGACGCTACGCATGATGTTCGAGACGCCGAAGGTGCTGGTTTCTACCGGCGTACCCATAGCGAATTCGGGATCCTCTGGCGCCGCCATCATATTGTTCCAGAGGTAGAAATCGTCCCAGCGTTCGCGTGGTACCCCCATGATCGCGGCGATTACCGCGGTGGGCAGGCGACCGGCGTATTCGGTCGTGAAATCACATGTCCCGCGTGGAAGAATATCGGCAAGAATCTCGTCGCTGACGTTGCGGACCAGCGCTTCCAGCCCGTTTACGCTTTGCGACGTAAAGCGGGTCGAGAAATAGCGGCGAAGCGCGTTGTGTGGTTGCCCGTCCATCGTCGCGAGTTGCTGGGCGCTCTGCGCGAGCTGCGTGAACAGCGAGGCTTCGGGATCCTCGAACTCGGGGCCCATCGGCAGGTTGGCGCCCGCGTGCTGGACGCTGAAGATACGGTTGTCGTTCATCAACACGAATTTCGCGTCGGCATGGCGCGTTACCGACCAGAATTTCTTCGCGAGCCGACCCTCGGTCCAGTGAACGGGATCCTCGCTTCGGAGCCGGCGCCAGATCGCATGGGGATCGCCACTCCCAAAAAAGGCGGGATCGGTGAGGTTAATGTCGTCTTGGCTCATCGGGCGCTCTCCACCGCGGCCCCTTTGACCGCTATTTTACCTGCAAGCTAGGGTCGCTCGCGCCGGGCGGCCAGAGCAGAATTTCTCATGCCCGCATCAGCAAAGCCGGTTGGCGTGGCCGCGTCGCACGGCGCAGAAAAGAATCATGGAAGCATCTATTCGATCCGAACGGCGTGGCCCGATCCTGCTGATCACGATTGACCGTCCGGCCGTGCGCAATGCGATAGATGGCAATACCGCGCGGGCGCTGACCGCCGCGATCGACATGTTCGATGCCGACGGATCATTGTTCATCGCCGTCCTGACCGGAGAAGGGGGTCATTTCTGCGCGGGCGCCGATCTCTACGCGGCGGCGCGTGACGGGCACAGCGGATCGCGCACTGAACGCGGGCCAATGGGAATGTGCGAACGCCCGCCCGCCAAGCCGATGATCGCGGCAATCGAGGGTGTCGCCGCGGGTGGCGGCTTCGAGATGGCGCTGGCCTGCGACCTCATCGTGGCGGCGGAGGATGCCCGGATGGGTCTTCCCGAGGTACGTTACAATCTGGTCGCCACCGGCGGCGGCCTGCTCCGCCTCCCGCGCCGGCTGCCGCAGGGTCTGGCAACAGAAGTGGCGCTGACCGGCGCACTCTATCCGGCCGCCTTCTTTTACACGCATGGCTTGGTCAATCGGCTCGCGGCGACCGGCCAGGCGCTGGTGGAGGCCATGGCATTAGCCGAACAGATAACGGCCAACGGCCCAACGGCGCTTGCCGCGACCGCAGCGATCCTGCGCGCCGCACCGAATTGGCAGGGGGACGTCTGCTGGGAACGCCAGCGGACAATCGCTCAGCCGGCACTCGAGGCAGAGGATCGCCAGGAAGGCGTCCGCGCCTTTGTCGAGAAGAGGCGCCCCGTTTGGAAAGGGCGTTGAGGAACGGGTTGGGTTCGGACTAAGTGCTCGGACTGCGATAGATTGGTCTGCGCAAGTGCCGGGACTTTCGCATCAAATAGGCGCCGGGCCAGATGAGCCGTGTTTGCACTCCATCACGCGACATCATCCTTCCCACACGAGGAAAGAAGACGAAACAGCTGCGCCACTCGTAATCGTCGCTAAGGTCTGGATTGCGCAAGATCATGGATCGTTGCTTTCGATATGGCCTCCGAGGCACCGGGATCGTGATCATCAGGAAAGGGGGGTGTGGATACCGCTTCGATCGTTGCTCGTTCATCAAATGGCGGCTGCACGTCTCGCGCTGCCTACCTCCCTTCCGCGCCTCGCCGAGCCGCACGCATTATTGCCGAAGGATTGCGATGCTCTCCAAAGTAGCGCGATCGAGTTGCTGGGTGAACCAGAGACCCCCGCGCTGACCCCGCGACCAACGCACAAGCGCCCGGCGCCGCAGTTCGCCGCCGGGGAGAACCAACTCGACCTCGGTGCCAGGATCGAGCACGCCGTCATAGCGGAAGCCGGCGCCATGCTGAGAGATGTCGATAAGGTCGATCGGACGAGAGTCGTTGCGTAGCGCAATGATTGCCTTGGCCTCGACAGGGAGGCGGAGTGCCCGATAACCCTCTCCACGCTGTTCATCGGCGAGCCTACGTAACACTACAGCGGCGTCGATCGGCCCATCAAAAGCCACACCGCAGCGACCGCGCTCAGCCCAGATAATCGTGCCACGCAGGGTCGTGGTCTCGGACAGTGAAATGTCCAGAGTTTCCCCGACCGTGGCCTTGATATCGGCGGCGAGCATCAGCCCGTCGTTTGATATATTGCGCACGCGCCATAGGCCGACATCGTCCACGCGCTGCACGCGTGCAATCCGGCACACCGTCCGATAGCGTTCCGATCCGCGCCGATTGTTTTTGGCCACAACATCGATGCCGTCGATGCGCTGTGTATCCGCTGTATCGGGGTAGCTGCTGCTCTCCATCTGGCCCATCCTTTTACGGAGTGCGGGTTCGATCGAAGTAGAACCGCGCACGATCGCCGGGCTTCATGCTCGACGCCGACATCTTCACGGCCCTCCCACGGGTCACGAAAGATTGATGCGGTCCTAAGGGATTTCCTATATCAAGTTTCCGTTACGGCAAGCTTAATTTTTTGGCATTATCGCTCGGCGCGTCGGGCGGTGGTTTCCGTTAGTCGAGCTCGACTGGATCCCGAAGTTTGATCTCTGGCGCCTCAGTGTCGCCCTTCGAGCTTGGCAGTTCGGTTGTTTCGCTTGCCCCGATCTCGCCGGACGGCGTCGTTGACTGATCCTGAGCTTGGATTTCCTCGCTGCAACCCGATAGGGCCAGAACGATTGGTACTGCGATCAAAAGTCTCGATTGCATTTTCCCGCCTCCCCGAAAATGCTCCGCTGTTGCAGTCGAGCAACGGCATTACTTTCGAATCCGCAAACTCACAGTTAGTTCTAAGAGAGGCTCTAAAATCTGCCGCGGGAATGTTTCAAAAACTGAAACGGTCCTTGAGAAGTCGCCGCTGAGCTAGCCCGGAGAAGAGATTTTTGCGCATGGGGGGCGACAAGACGTAAAAATGAAGCGCCCCTTGACGGCCGCGTGGCATTTGTATCGCGATTTGTATCGCGAAAATTCTTGAGCTCTGGAAACGGTTGGTTTAGAATCGAGAAATCCGCAGAAATCTGCGGCTTTCGGCTTGGCTGTGGTCAAGAATTTTTGCTTGCGAGCGGCTTTTGATGCCGCCATTCGCAGGTTCGAATCCTGCCGCCCCAGCCAGCCGGTGCTTCCAGAGCGTCCCACAGGCGCTCGACACGTCTCAATCAAATCAATGAAAACAATGATTTATATTGAGACGAGATCGCGTTTCGGCTCAGGCGCTGCCCTTGCAGCTCGCCCCATTTTTACCCAAATTGTTGGTAGCGATTTGCTCCTACCAACAAGTTTCAACGCTCGGGATCTGAACCCGTTCGCGTGGGGAAAGGCGAGGAGAAAATCGCTCGCCTTGCTGGCTTGGCTCGCGGCGCGGAAGATCGCCTTCTCGTCATCGCGAAGCACCGAGAGCCACGATTCGATATAGTCCGAATGCCGCACGGTCGGCGCAATGCTGAGCGAAGCGCAGATGAACGCCGCCGCCATCTCGGCGAGAAGTCCTCCTCGGCATAAGCCCCGCGCCACCGGAGCGGCGCGGGGTGGAAGTCCGACATTAATTGTCGGGATTCCAGATGATCGCGTAAACGTCTTCGCTGTCCTGCCCGGCGTCGCATCCAGTATCTGCTCGCCAAGCACGTCCGGACGGCACGTGCGCATTGCCCATCCCTGCGCCACAAGCGGGTATCGCCGCATGTCCTCCGGCACACCGCGGCGATGGAACTGCTCCAGGCAGGTGTCGACCTTTCGGTGATCGCGCTGTGGCTCGGACATGAGTCGATCCTGACGACGCAGACCTATCTCCATGCCCATATCGCGCTAAAGACCGCCGCGCTCGCCAAGCTCCAGCCGCATAATCTGAAGCGACACGGGCGGTTCGAGCCGGAGGATCGGTTGCTGGCATTTCTCGACGCGCTATAGTCGACGCCGCCACAGCGATCAGAGGTCGGCCTTCTGCCGGAGACCATCGAGCCATTCGCGCGACACAGTTTCCACCGTGTCGCGCAGCATGGTGACCGCTGATTTGATCGCCTGCAGATCGTCGTTGTCGATGGCGTACGCGGCCGAGTAGCGCGCCTCGACATAAGCGCGCTTCGCCAGCTCGAAGCGTCGCCGATCGACCTTCGTCGCCCTCGGCCACGCCTCGACGAGCCGCGGTTCGCGGTCCTCGGCCAGCGAGCGCAAAAACTTCAGATTATGCGAACGCGGAACATACTGGCTGCGCACCAACAAGAAGCAGGTATAGGCTCGCTCGGCAGCCTGATGCAGCGTAAACGCCGCATCGTTGTGATGCCCCTTGCGGATATAAAAATCGGCACCTTCGATCGCGGTATCGATCTTGCTAAGCCAGTCCGCAAAATAGCCGCTCGCCATTTCATAGGCATCGGTCGCTGTCAGCGGCATTGGAGTGGCCAGTTCGCTTCCGGGAAGATCGTATAGCACGACCCCGTCACGCGCGATGTCGACCCAAAAATATTCGCCGCGCGTCAGCCCGCGGTTCACCTCGTCGAGTGTGTGAACGATGATGTTCACCGGGCGTGTGATCGCGGGATCGCGCAGGATTTTGTCCTCCGCGACATACCAATAATCCGCGATCTCGGTGAGGTCGGCGTGGCTGACGATGATCAACAGATCATAGTCCGACTGATAGCCATTCTCGGGCTCATCGACCCAGTCGCCCCGCGCATAGCTGCCGAACAGGACGATCTTCCGGACCTTGCCGTTCTTCTTCCACGGCTGCGTCGAACGCGAGATCGCGACGGAAAATTCGTCCAGCAAAACCCGCGTCGTTCGCGCCAGTTCTTCCTGCTGTGCCGGCGGAAGATGATCGACATCGTTTCTCATCACCGGATTCTCGCCATCTTCTCGCCTCGTGGCAAGACCTCATTGCTGCCGATCGCTGTCGTTTGCCCCAGATCGGATGCTAAAAACTATGCCGAGCCGATCACCGCAAAGTTACGGGAAAGCACCGTCTTGGGGTTGATCCCCAACTCTCGGCTCAGCGTCGCGAGCGTAGCTTGCGATCGCTGTATTGCTGCTCTGACGGCGTGCGTGGTCGTGGCGCTCCCGTGACGTACTTGTCCCATATGGCTTCCTTCCATTCCAACGAAAGGATCGCACCATCAAACCGTGGGATCAAACAGCTAAGCAACCTGCCGCCCCAGCCAGCCGGTGCTCTCAAACCGCCTGACGTCGCTTTGATGCGAACGCGGTATATGGCGCCGCGCCTCAATCCCCGCGCTGGAGCGTCATCGCCAGTTCCTCGACGTCCAGGTCGCGTTCGAGTTCGTGGAGCACCTCGTCTTCGATCAGCCCCGCGCGGTGGATCCGGATCAATTCGGCGCGCCCTGCGGCAATCGCGGCCAGCAGCACGTCGAAATGCGACCGCAACCCGTCCATCGCGGCCCCCGCGTCGGCTTCATAGCGCTCCATGAAACCCAGGCGCTTGCGATGTTCTTCGAGCATCATGGGGTGGATGAGCGTGCCATTCTCATCATAAGCGAGCTTTTCGATCACCGCGAACCGCGCGCGGGCCATTGCGGCCTCGGCCGCCGGCATCGCCATTTTGGCGGGAGGGTCGGTATCGACCGGCTGGACCCGGCGGATCAGCAGGCCAAGGCTCGACCCTTGCGCGACGACGGTGACGAAAATGACGGCAAAGGCGCAGATCAGCATCAGATCGCGCCCGGGCATCTCGGTCGGCAGGGTCAGCGGCACCGCCAGCGTCACGACGCCGCGCATTCCCGCCCAGCTCAACACGGTCGCCTGCCGCCAGCCGAGCGGACGGGCGCGTTTCAGCCCGGCCTTGCCGACGATTTTCAGCACGGCCTCCGATCCGAAAACCCACATGAAGCGCGCGACGATAACGGTCAGCACGACCGCGACGACAAGGATGATCCACGACGTCGGCATCGCCCCGATCCCGCCGACGCGCTCGATCGCGCCGCGCAGCGAAAATCCGATCAGGATGAACACCAACGCTTCGAGGACGAAGACCAGAATCTGCCAGCCTGAATTGGCGCGCAGGCGGACTGCCGCGGGCAGGATCTCATGCTGATACCACCCCATGGCGAGGCCCGCAGTGACGGTCGCGATAACACCCGAAACATGGACGGCTTCGCCCGCGAGATAGGCGGCCCAGCACAGCAGGATCGTGATGAGCATGATCAGCATCGGGTCATCAAAGCGTTTGGCGAGGAAAATCCAGCCTTTGGCAACCACTGCGCCGACGACGACTCCGCCGAAGGCGACGAAGGCAAAGCTCTGCACCGCCTCGCCGGTGTGGAACACCCCGCTGAGCGTCGCGGCGACGGCGAAGCGGAACAGGATCAGCCCGGTCGCATCGTTGAGCAGGCTTTCGCCCTCGAGCAACGCTTCGAGCCGGCGCGGCAGGTGCACGCCTTTCAGCACCGCGCGCGCCGATACGGCATCGGGCGGCGAGACGATGGCGCCGAGTGCGAAACAGGCGGCCCAGGGCAGTTCGGGGACGATCCAGTGGACCACCACCCCGACGATCAACGTCGTAAACACGACCGCACCGACCGCGAGCGACAAGATGCCCGGCAGATGACGGCGGAAGCGGCCCAGCGCGGTGTAATAGGCGCCGTCCATCAACAACGGCGGCAGAAACAGGACGAGCGCGAGTTCGGGGTCGAGCGAGATCGCGGGCAGCCCGGGAATGAACGCGAGCGCGCCGCCGCCGACGAGCAATGCGGTTGCAGGCGGCCAGTTGAGCTTGAGCGCCAGCCAGTGCAGCGCGATCACGAGCGCCAGCAGCCCGAGCACCAGTTCGAATGTCTCGACCGCGTGCATCGGCTCAGGTCCGATCGGCGATGCAGCAGGGTGATAACGTCATGGCGAGCCCCCTAAACGATCCGCAAATCCGACACCATGTCTGCCGCCGATTGTCACGGCGATCAATGCAATAGCATCAGGGGAAGGAATTCGAGGGCCAGCGCCGCGCAAAAGCGACAGCCTACATCCCGGCTTTGGGGCAATGGGTGATACCTTTATCCCCCGCCCGCCACGCTTGGCGGCTGCGACGGGGGATGAGGTTTGGTGTCGACATGAGAACATTAAGAGAACAAATATCGTTCGTCAACCCGATTTCCTCACTTTTTTGAGGAGCGCCGTTCGGTTGACGTAAACGTCAATCGTGGCCAAGACCGGGAAAGCAACGAAAGGACGCATGATGGCAGCAGAACCGAAGTTCGATCTTTCCGGCCGGGTGGCGCTGGTCACCGGCGCATCGTCCGGCCTGGGTGCAGGTTTTGCAAAAGCGCTCGCAGCGGCTGGCGCGAAGGTTGTCCTCGCGGCGCGGCGCGCCGACAAAATGGCCGAACAGGTTGCGGCGATCGAGGCGGCGGGCGGCACGGCAATCGCGGTCAGCATGGACGTCACCGACGAAGCCTCGACCATCGCCGCATTTGACGCGGCCGAAGCGGCATTCGGCACCGTCGATACGGTCATCGCCAATGCCGGGGTCGCGACCGAGAAAATGGCGTTGCAGCTCGACATCGACGAGGTCGATGCGTTGCTCGCGGCCAATCTGCGCGGCGTCTTCCTGACCGCGCGCGAGGGCGCGAGGCGCCTCGACAAGGTGGGCAGCCGCGAAAAGGGGCATGGCCGGATCATCCTGATCGGTTCGATCACCGCCGAGAAAATCTATCCGGCATCGTCGATGTACGGCGCGACGAAGGCGGCGGTGCGCCATCTCGGGCGCAGTCTGGCGCGCGAATGGGCGCGGCGCGGCATCAACGTCAACGTCATTCAGCCGGGCTATTTCGAATCGGAGATGACCGCCGGGATGTTCGCGAGCGACATCGGCAAGGCGCTGATCGCGAGCTTCCCGCGCCAGCGGATGCGCCCCGCGACCGACCTGCACGCGCCGCTGTTGTTCCTCGCTTCCGATGCTTCGGTCGGGGTGACGGGTAGCGTGTTCACGATCGACGACGGCCAGACGCTGTGACCGCCGAACTGCTGATCGAGACGCGCGGGCAGGTCGAGATCGCAACGCTCAACCGACCCGACCGGCTCAACGCGCTGAACGAAGCCTTGGTCGACGAGCTTAATGCCTATTTCGGTGGGCTCGCCGAACGGCCGGAGGTGCGCGTCGTCGTCCTGCGCGGCGCCGGACGCGGCTTTTGCGCCGGGCTCGATATTCAGGAGGATCGGTCGAGCGCTGAAACCCCGGTTCTTCGCACGCTTCGTACCCAGACCCGCATCGGCAATATCTATCGCAAGATGCGGGCCTGTCCACAGCCGATCATCGCGCTCGGCCATGGCGCAGCGTGCGGGGGTGGTCTGTCGCTGCTGCTGGCGTCCGACGTGCGCTATGCGGCACCGTCGCTGCGCGCCAACGCCGCCTATATCCGCATCGGGCTTGGCGGCTGCGACATGGCGTCGAGCTATTTCCTGCCGCGGCTGGTTGGCGCGAGCCTCGCCGCCGAGATGATCCTGACCGGGCGGTTCATCGACGCCGAGCGCGCGCTGCGCGCCGGACTGGTCAGCGAGATCGTCGATGAGGAAGCGCTGCTGGAGCGGGGGCTGGCGCTCGCCGACGAGATGCTCGCGACCAGCCCCTATGGCCTGCGACTCTCGAAACAGGCGCTGAACCTGAACATTGATGCCCAAAGCCTCGACGCTGCGATGGCGATCGAGGATCGTCAACAGGTGATCCTGTCGGCGACCGAGGATCACCGCGAAGCGCTCGCCGCGTTCCTCGAAAAGCGCGCGCCCGAGTATCGCGAACGCTAGGGTCCTGACCCCAGGCCGCGCACGCCAACTTGACTCGCCGATATATTGGCATAGTAAGTGCCACTATCCCGTGGGAGAGGGGGCGATGGCAGTGCGCGTGAGGACCACCAAGGTGCCGGGTCGCAAGGGCCGGTTCCGGCGCACTGCCATCATCGCCTGCGCCGCATTGTTTGCGGCAACGCCTGCGCAGGGTCAGCAGAAATCGACCGCACCGCGCCAGCCCAACATCGTCATCCTGCTCGCCGATGACTGGGGCTTCAGCGACGTCGGCGCGTTCGGTGCCGAGTTTGCGACCCCGAACATTGATGCGCTGGCTTATGCGGGGACGCGCTTTTCCAATTTCCATGTCGCGGGATCATGCTCGCCGACGCGGGCAATGCTCCAGACCGGGGTGATGAACCACCGCAATGGCCTCGGCAACATGCCTGAAACGATCCCCGACGAACATCGCGGCAAACCGGGATATGATACGGTGATGAACCACAGGGTCGTTACCATCGCGCAGTTGCTCAAGGCGGCGGGCTATCGCACCTATTTTACCGGCAAATGGCATCTGGGCAGCGACGCGACGCGCCTGCCGCACGCGCGAGGTTATGACCGCGCGTACAGCCTCGCCGATGCCGGCGCCGACAATTTCGAGCAGCGTCCGATCGAGGGGATGTACGACACCGCCGCGTGGACCGAAAACGGCAAGCCCGCGACCCTGCCAAAGGATTATTATTCGTCGCGGTTCGTGGTCGAGAAGATGATCGATTATATCGAGGCGGGCCGCGCGAACGGCAAACCCTTCCTCGCTTCGATCAACTTCCTCGCCAATCATATTCCGGTGCAGGCGCCCGACAGCGACATCGCGCGCTATGCCGCGCTGTACAAGGACGGCTGGACGGCGCTGCGCGCCGCACGGGCCAAGCGCGCCGCGGCGTTTGGGATCGTCCCCGCGGGCGTGCCGATCGTGACGATGCCCACGACCCCCGACTGGAACAAACTCGACGCCGGTGAACGCGCCGCTGCGGTGCGGGTGATGCAGGCTTATGCGGGGATGGCGACCGCGATGGACCGCGAGGTCGGCCGGCTGGTCGCACATCTGAAAGCGACCGGTGACTACGACAATACGATCTTTGTGTTCCTGTCGGACAATGGCGCCGAACCCACCAATCCGTTCCACAGCCTGCGCAACCGGCTGTTCCTCGGCATGGAATATGACCTGAGCACGGCGAGTATCGGGCGGCGCGGCAGCTTCGCAGCGATCGGACCGGGGTGGGCGAGCGCCGCGGCATCGCCGCTGTCGGGGTATAAATTCAGCGCGACCGAGGGCGGGCTGCGCGTGCCGCTGATCATCGCGTGGCCGGGCAATGCGGCGCTGCGCGCGGGCGGCATCAGCGACGGACTCGCGCATGTGACCGACATTGTGCCGACGCTGACCGAGCTGGCGGGCGTGTCCGGCCATGGCGGCGCGTGGCAGGGCAAGGCGGTCGAGCCGGTGACCGGGCGCAGTCTGGTGCCGGTTTTGATGGGCCAGACGGCGAGCGTGCATGGCGATGCGCCGCTGGGGTATGAACTGTCGGGCAACGCCGCGCTGTTCCGCGGCGACTACAAGCTGGTCCGCAACCTCGCGCCGACCGGCGACGGCCAATGGCGGCTTTACGACATCAAGGCCGATCCCGGCGAGACGCGCGATCTGGCCGCCGCGATGCCCGATCGCTTTGCCGCAATGCTGGCCGACTACCGCGCCTACGCCAAAGCGAATGGCGTGCTCGACATGCCCGCGGGCTACACCGCCGACGAACAGATCAACCGCTATGCGTTCGAACAGCAGGGCCGCAAGCGGCTGATCCAGCTGGGCCTGTGGGTCGGCGGGATATTGCTGCTGCTGTCAGCTTTTGTCTGGCACTGGCGCCGTCGGCGCCGCGCGCGCCGGGTCGATCAGGCGAAAACCGATATGGTCGGTGCCTAGGCTGCGTTCCTGAAACTGGCGCGCGGCGGGGCGATAGCGCGCGCAATAATTGGCGGCGCACAGGAAGCTGCCGCCCTTGATGACATTGCTGTCGCCGCCCGCCTGACTCGTCGTCCATTCCCACACATTGCCGATCAGGTCGTGGACGCCGTGGCGGTCGGCGGCAAAGCAGGCGACCGGCGCGCGGCTGGTGAAGCCGTCGGTGCCGAGGTCGCGGGCGGGGAAGGCGCCCTGATAATAATTGGCTTGCGGCTTGCCCGCCGCGTCGACTGGCACATTGCGGTCCGCGCCGCCGGTCGCCGCCGCCAGCTCCCATTGCGCCTCGCTCGGCAGTGCCTTGCCCGCCCAGCGGGCATAGGCGAGCGCGTCGTCATAGCCGATCTGGACCGCCGGGTCGCGGTCGCGGCCCTTGATATTCGACGCGGGGCCAGCGGGGTTACGCCACTGCGCCCCCACGACCCAGCGCCACCAGTTCGGGTTACCGTCGGTGGGGGCGGTGAACACCGCCGATCCGGGGATCAGCATGTCGGGCGGCGCACCGGGCAGCGCGGGCGGTTTTTGCTCGGCGAGGGTCTTGTAGCCTGTCGCTTTCACGAAGGCGGCAAACTCGGCGTTGGTCACCTCGTGCGTCGCGATCCAGAATCCCGCGACGCGGACCTCGCGTGCCGGGCCTTCCTCGGGCAGTTGTGCGTCGGCGCCCATCGCGAACGTCGCGCCGGGGATCCACACATAGTCCTGTTTGGGCATCGCCGGGCAGACCGGTGCCGCGGCCTCGACGAGCGGCGCGTCCTTTGCTTTGCCGCACCCCGCGAGCACGCCGATCAACGCGAGCGAGAACAGCGCAGCAGCGTGGTATTTCAAGCGGCCTCGCCAATCGTCGTCAGCAACGCATCGACCATGTGCATCGTCACCGTCCCCGCCTCTTCTGCGGACAATCCCTGATCATGGCGCAGTGCGCGCCAGTTCTGGAACGACAGCGCGGCGCAAAGCGCTTCGACATTGATCCGGTCGGTCAGCACCGGGCCGGGGAGCAGGCGGAGCAGCAGCTCGCGCTCGAGCATCACGACCTTGCCATATTGCCCCATCAGGAAGGGCGACTGGTAACGCTTGATATTGGCGGCGAGGCGAAAGGGCAGGGTGGTTTCGAACACGCGCACGCGGCGGCGCACCATGTCGCGGACATTGGCGCGCCAGTCCTGATCGGGATAGGGGGCTACGACGATCGGCATGACCCGCTCGGTGATCGTCGCGGTGATTTCGGCGTAGAGCGCGTCCATGTCGTCGAAATGCCGAAACACGGTGCGCAGCCCGATGCCGGCCTCTTCGGCGACGCGCGCCGCGCTGGGCGCCAGATCGCCGGCGACGATCAGCTCCATCATCGCTTCGACGATGCGCTTGTGGCTCGACCGGCCGCGTTCGCGGCGGCCATCGACCCGCGCGGGTTCGGCGTTTGTCGCATTCGCTTTGCTTGCCGCCTTGGTCATCACCTCTCCGCTGGCCCAGCTTGGCGCCGGGGTCAATGGGCTCGTGCTGCGCGAACTTGCGCTGTCTGCAATATAGTGACACATATAGTGTCATAATATCGACGACAAGGGGTTGGGGATGCCATGCAGAAGCGGTGGATAGCATTGGGCGTCGTCGCCGCACTGGGTGCGGGCGGCACCTGGGGGTATCAGGCGAACAAATATCGCCTGCCGGGTATCGTTCAGGACTGGAACGATCCGGTGCAGCCGAACCGGGCGGTGGTCTGGCAGCAGGGACCGGCCAAGGCGCCCGACGGCAAACGCCCGCCCAACATCATCCTGATCGTCGCCGATGATCTGGGCTATAACGACATCAGCCTCAACGGCGGCGGCGTCGCGGGCGGGATCGTCAAGACCCCGAACATCGACGCGCTGGCGCGCGAGGGGGTGAATTTCACCACCGCCTATGCCGCCAATGCGACCTGCTCGCCGTCGCGCGCCGCGATGATGACGGGGCGCTATCCGACGCGCTTCGGGTTCGAGTTCACCGCGGTGCCGGTCCAGTTTGCCGAAAATCTGGCGCATGGCGAAGGCGTCGGGCCGCTGAAGACGATTTTCCACAAGGATCTGATCACCCCCGCCATCCCCGACTATCCCGACATGGGCGTCCCCGCGCGTGAAGTGACGATTGCCGAGGCGGTGAAAACGGCGGGGTACCACACGCTCCACATCGGCAAATGGCATCTGGGCGAAGCGCCGTCGCTTCAGCCGCAGGCGCAGGGCTTCGACGAAAGCCTCGCGGTGCTGGGCGGCGCCGCGATGTTCATGGCCAAGGACGATCCGGGCGTGGTCAACGCCAGGCTGCCATGGGACGCGATCGATCGCTTCCTGTGGGCCAATTTGCGCCATGCCGTGACCTTCAACGGCAGCAAGCGGTTTCAGCCCAAGGGGCATATGACCGACTATTTCGCCGAAGAAGCGACCAGGGCGATCGCGGCCAATCGCAACCGGCCGTTCTTCCTGTATCTGGCGTTCAACGCGCCGCACACGCCGTTGCAGGCGACCAAAGCGGACTATGACCGGCTGCCGCAGATCAAGGACCACAAGACGCGCGTCTATGGCGCGATGATCGCGCAGCTCGACCGGCGGATCGGCGATGTCATGGCGAAGCTGAAAGAGCAGGGGATCGACGACAATACGCTCGTCATCTTCACCAGCGACAATGGCGGCGCCTGGTACAACGGGATCGAGCGGCTGAACGCGCCCTTCCGCGGCTGGAAGGCGACCTTCTTCGAAGGCGGCATCCGCACCCCGCTGTTCATGCGCTGGCCGGGTGGAGCCGCCCCCGGGAAACAACGCGCCGACGTCACTGGTCATCTCGACATCTTCGCGACGATCGCGGCGGCGGCGGGCGCGGCAGTGCCGGGGGACCGGACAATCGACAGCGAGAATATCCTCGCCGGTCCGGCCAGCCGGTCAGCGATGTTCTGGCGGTCGGGCGATTACCGCGCGGTGCGCGCGGGCGACTGGAAATTGCAGGTGAGCCGGCGGCCCGAACAGGCGCGGCTCTATAACCTCGCCGCCGATCCGACCGAACAAAAGGATCTCGCCGCCAGCGACCCGCAGCGCGTCGCGGCGCTGCGCGCCATGATCGCGGCGCAGAACAAGGGCATGGCCAAACCGATCTGGCCGGGATTGATCGAAGGCCCGGTGCGCATCGACGTGCCGCTCAACGCGCCATGGCGCGATGGGCAGGACTATATTTATTGGTCCAATTGAACCGAACCCCGGCGCGGTAGAAGAAATCGACCAACATGTTCTTTGCCACGCGTTGGGACGGATTTGACAAGATAAACCAGGCGATCGAAAATAATGACCAGACGGATCTGAAACATTGGTACTTGGAAGAAGTAGGACATAAATAGGATAGAATTTCTACAAATTCAGTTGTTTATCGGTGTGATGTAGCATGGTTCGCTTCGTTAAATTATGATTAATGCTATGTTTACTATCGTCATGAAACCTATCCTCATCCCTCTGCGGCAGATTCGCCGGCATGAGGAAGTCCGCAAACCTTGTTCGGGACAAGTCGCATTGGCGGCGTGGTATGACCCTGGTGGTCGCCGCGACGCTGCTGCCTTCGGCGGCGCACGCTACGTCCAAAATTTCGAACGAGAAGCGCCTGGTGCGTGATGCGGTTACCTGTTCGATCGCGGCACCGACCTCTCGCATCGACACGACCCGGATCATTCTGGGTGGCGCGCCGAGCGCGCTCGATCGCATCCGGGCTGACCAGCAGGGGGTCATCCCTGCGGCGCCGTCGGTCGGCGCTGCGGTACCGATCCTTGCGGGCACGGGGGGCGGCCTCTTTTCGGCGGGCAAGCCGCTCGAACCCGCAAGCCGCACATCCATTTCTTTCCAGCCGCCCGAACCCTTCGACAGCCCTACCGGTTGCGCCGCCGGCAGTTTGTCGACCGTCGACAATAGCGAGGCGTTCTCGTTCGGCGGCGATGCGCAGTTTGCGGCGCGCGATCCCGCCGCCGAACTCGGCACGCTCGCGATCCCGATCAAACGGACCCGTTTCGATGCCCGCTGGGAGCGGGTGCGCCGGCCGTCGGCGACCGGCGTCATGCACGCCCAACTCGCGAATGCCGACGCGCGCCCGGGCCTTGACGACGCGGCGTTGCTGGCGCGGGTCAATCAATGGGTCAATGGCCGCATCGCCTATGTGAACGACGACCGCAATTATCGGCAGAGCGACTTCTGGGCGACCGCCGAGCAGACGCTGGGCCGCGGCAGCGGCGACTGCGAAGATTTTGCGATCCTCAAGATGCAGCTGCTGCGTGCAGCGGGTATCGACAGCGACCGGATGAAACTGGTCCTGCTGCGCGATCTGGCCGCCAACAACGATCATGCCGTGCTGCTGGTGGAAACCGCGGCGGGCAAGCTGGTGCTCGATAACACGACGAACCTTGTCTATGATGGCAGCCGGTCGAATTCCGTCCGACCGGTGTTGTCGTTCAGCGGCAATCGGCGCTGGGTTCACGCCTATCGCAACGCCGAGCCGTCACGCAATCTGCTGGCTTCCGTTCCGGCATCGGGGAAATCCTTTGCGCTCGCCCTGAACGATCAGCGTTCGGTGAGCGCGGCGTTGCTGACCTTCAAGACTGGCTTCAGCAAGTAACTCAGCACCGACTTTTTCCCGGTCAGAATCTCGACATCGCAGAGCATGCCAGGGGTGATCGGCAAGCGGCGACCGTTTGATACCAGAAATGCGTTCGTCGTTTCGACGACCACCGTAAAATAGGCCTGACGCTCGACTTCATCATAAATGCTGTCGGCCGAAACGCGCACCACCTTCCCCTTGAGGCCGCCATAGATAGAGAAATCATAGGCGGTGACCTTGACGTTGGCGGGGTCGCCGACCTTGATGAAGGCGATGTCGCGCGGAGTCACGCGCGTTTCGACCAGCAGCTTGTCGCCGAGGGGAACCACCTGCATGATCTGTTCACCGGCATTCACGTAACCGCCTACCGTGTTGACGAGGAGGTCATTGACGACCCCGCGCGTCGGCGAACGGATTTCGGATCGCGCCAACCGTCCTTCGGCCCCGCGGATTGTCTCAGCGTTGACGGCCATCTTGGTCGTAAGCTGGCTGCGCTCGTTGAGCGCATCCTGCTGGAAATCGAAGCGCGCGCGCGACACCTCGGCGCTCGCCTCGCGCACAGCCGCCTGCGAGCGCGATATTGCCTGGCGGGCGGCTGCGAGCCGTCCCTGAATGTCGACGACCTCGCGCTGCGCGGACAGCAGCTCGGTCTGCGGTACAACGCCCTTCGCGGCCAGCGGCTGGAGCATCGCCACCTGTTCGCGCGCCAGAGAGAGGCTGCTTTCGAGCGAGGAGGCGGTCGCCTGCGCTTCGCCCATATCGCGGCGGCGCTGTTCGACGCCGGCCGACAGCGCGGCGAGCTGACTTTGCAGCGACGAGCGGCGCACCTGGGCGAGGCGAAGCTCGTCGCCACAGCTTTCGCCGGTACAGTCGGCGCCACCACCTTCGCCGGCGAGACGCGCGGCGCGCTGTCCCAGTCGTTCATTCTCGGTTTCCAGCTGACCAAGCTCGGACTGCGACGAGGTGTTGTCGAGGCGCACCAGCAGCTGGCCTTTGCTGACCGTCTGACCCGACCGCACCAGAATTTCCTGAATCGTGGAAGGCTCGGCCGACTGGATGATCTGGACCTTTGAGGAGGGAATGACGCGGCCCTGTCCGCGCGTGACCTCGTCGACCCGCGCGATGCTCGCCCACAACAGGAACAGGACAAAGCCGGCCGCTGCCGCCACCATGATCTGTTCGCTGCCGCGCAATCGTTGCCAGAATTTCAACATGCCTATTCTTTTTGCTGGGGCAAGGCGGCTTCTACCGGAGCTTGCTGGGTCGTCAGGGCGTCGAATTTGGATTTGCTTTGCGTCGGGTCCGGAATGCTCGGTACCCAACCCTTGCTCACATCGACGCGGCCGCCGACATCATTGTCGGCACGGTGGTCGGTTGGGTCGCGTGCAGGTGTCGATGCAGCGGTGAGATCAATCGCTCCCGTCAGCTCATCGGTGAGCGCCTGTCCCTTGTAGAGCTGGTCGAACGCCGGAATCCATTCGGCACCCGCATAGCCATCCGAAAAGGCGGCGGGTTTGCCCCAATTGCCCGGCCAACGATAGAAGATGTGCGCGCCGATCTGTTCGATCTTGGTCAATTTGGGCGCCCAGCGCGGCAGCACATAGTCGGCGTGATAGTGGGTGGCCATGCCTACGCTCGTTTCGACATGGCCGGTCAACGCCGAACGTGCGATTTCCGCCGAGCGCCGCCACAATGCCGGCACCGGCGCCCGCCGCATCGACCCGTCGCAAGCAAAGCTGAACTGGCAACCGGGACGCGCGCTGCCCTGATAGATCACGCCGCAGACGGTGTTCGGATAGGCGGGGTGACGCATCCGGTTGAGGATGACCTGCGCGACCGCGGCCTTGCCGCCGTCGCTTTCGGTCGCCGCTTCATAATAGATTGCCTGGGTGAGGCAGCGCTGCGCGTTCACCGCCTGAACCTGTGACAGCGTCGGCATGACGAACGGTCGCGCGGCCTCGACCGGCAAGGTCGAGGTGGGGAGCAGGGCGTTGCGTGCGACCGCATCGGCGCCTTCGGCGGCGGGCAGGCTCGACGCGCTTTCGGTATCGGCGATGAGCTTCGCGATGGCCTTTTCCCGCGCTGATTTTGCCGTCGCGGTCTGGTCGGCGTTCCAGTCGGCACGAAGGCCGTCGACGAAGCGCGCCACCCGGTCGTTCGACGAGGCAAAGAGCAGCGCGGCGGCGATCAGCGCAAAGCCCAGCAATAATATCTTCATGCCGCGGCGCGGCGCCGTCGCCCCGCTTTCGGCGTCGGTCCAAGGGGTTTCGGCCTCGGCAACGGCCTGCGCGCGGATGTTGAGCTCGAGGATCACCGCACCGGCTCCTTCGCTGCTGTACGGGCGAGAATTTCGGCGCGCGGTCCGTCGGCGACGATCCGGCCACCATCGACAACGATGATGCGATCGCAGATCTGCAGTACCGCCTCGCGGTGGGTGGCGATGATGACGGTCTGCGTCGGCGCGACACTGGCCTCAAGCGCCTTGATGAAATGACGCTCGCTCTGATTATCCATCGCACCGGTCGGTTCGTCGAGGAACAGCAGCCGCGAGGGTGAAGCGAGGGCGCGGGCGATCGCAAGGAAGCTGCGCTGGCCGCCCGAAAGCTGATTGCCCCTTTCTCCGGTCACGCGGTCGAGCCCGGTTTCGTCACGACCCATGAACTGGTCGGCGCCGATCGACTTCAAGGTCGCCAGCAGTTCGGCATCGGTCGTTGCCGGCGCGCAGAACTGCAGATTCTGCTTGATCGAACCGCTGAACAGGATCGCATCCTGGCCAACGAAGCGGAATTGCGAGCGCAGGTAGATCGGCGAATATTGGCGGCTGTCGAGGCCGTCGACAAAGATATTTCCGGCATCGGGCGCATAGAGCCCGCACAAGAGTCGTCCGAGCGTCGACTTGCCCGAGGCGACGCGGCCGACGATCGCGATCTTCTCGCCAGCGTCGATCTTGAGGTTGATATCCGCCAGCGATGGCGAAGACGCGCCGGGATAGGTAAAGGCGAGGCCCTCGACCGAAACATCGCCCTTTTCGATCGTCAGGTTGAGAGCGCTGCTGCCCATCTGCCGCTCGTCTTCGGCTTCGATCATCTGCTGGATGCTCGCCATCGTCGTGATCGCCTGCCGCCCGCGCGTCATCAGGAAGGCCAGTTGACCAACGGGCGCCATCGACCGCCCTGCCAGCATGACGATCGCGATGATCGCCCCCATCGAAATGTCGCCGGCATCGAAGAGGTAGAACCCGCCGACGATCAGGGCCAGGCTCGAAAATTGCTGACCGAGCGTTGCGAGATTGATGGCGGCCGCGCCGGTCCGACGCAGGCTGGCCTGCGTGCGTGCGCTGGCATCGACCATCCGGCGCCATTGACCCAGGATCTGGCCCTCTGCGGCGCAGCTCTTGATCGTTTCGGCACCGCCAATCGATTCAACCAGCAGCGCGTGCTGGATGCTGGCATCGGCCTGGCTGTCCAGCGATGCTTCGACCATGCGACGCTGGAGAAAGTATCCCGCGGCCGCCATCGCAGCGATGATGGCAAGCGGGATGAGCGCGAGCCATCCGGCAAGTACCGCGATCATCGCAATGAAGAGGACTAGAAAAGCGACATCGACGATGAGGACGATTGTGGTCGAGGCGAAAAAGTCGCGCACGGCCTCGAATTCCGAAACCCGCTTTGCGAGCATGCCCGTGCTGCCGCGGCGGTCGGCCAGCGGCATGTTCAGCACCTTGGAAAAAATCTTTTCGGACAGTTTGACATCGAGTTCGCGGCCAAGGTCGTCGAGCAATGTAGCGCGCGCCAGGCGCAGCGCAAACTCAACCGCAAAAGCCAGTACCGCGCCGATTGCGAGAACCCAGAGGCTTTCTACGGCCTTGTTGGGAATGACCCGGTCATAGACGTTCATCGTGAACAGCGGCAGCGCCAGGCCGAGCAGGTTGATCATCAGCGCTGCGCCGAGGACCGGATAGAAGGACCGGCGCATACGCCGCACCTCGCTCCAGAACCAGTGGCGCTTGGCTTTCTCATCCCATGGCCGTTCTTCGGCGCGGATCGCCGTCGGGTCCGCCGCAACGGCGATCGCAAGTCCCGAGAAATTTTCCTCGACCGACGCCTCGTCGGCCCAGACGGGCGCATCGAGACCGGGGCGCCAGACCAGATATTCATCGTCCCGCGCCTCGAGCAGCACCGAGCAGCCGCCGTCCTTGCCACGCACTATCGCGGGAAGGTCGCGCGCAATGTTGCGGGCCTTGCGACCATAGAGACGATCATTGTTGATAAAGCACAGGTCGAGCGCAGCTTCGGCCTGGTGAAAGGGGAGGTGGCCGCGCTCGTCGCGCGCCAGCGCTGAAAGCGCCCCGCGCTGGAAATTCTGACCGAAATGCTGCGCGACAAAGAGGATGCAGGCGATCAGCGGATCGCCTGAATTCTCTTTGCCAATGCGCGCAACCGAGGATTGATCCTGCACCATAATTATGTTTTCTTTGTAGAATCAAACCTTTAATTATTTATTGCGGGTAACGGCGTCGCTGCAACTCGGCCGGCGCCGGCGGCCCGTAACCCACTTCCTCGCGCGCATAAACGCGGCGCGATTCCGGTGCGCTCAGGTTGAATGCGTCGAGCAAATTGTTGGTCGACGCAAGCACCTGATAGACCGCGAACATTTCTGAGAAGCGCGCCGTCTCGGCGCGCACCTGGACATTGAAACGCGTATTCTGCGCGTCCAGAACGTCGAGCAGCGACCGCCGCCCGACCGAAAATTGCTCGCGATACGAGATCAGCAACTCGTCGGTCGCCTTGCTTTGATCGACGAGATCGCGGAACACCGCGGTCTGGGTTTCGCGGCTATTCCATGCGCGGCGCGTATCCGCTTCGGCGTTGCGCTGGGTTTCGTGCAGACGGAAACGCGACTGGCTCGCACGGCGAACCATTTCCTGATATTTCGCGCGGTTGATTCCGCCGTCGAAAATATCCCAGCGCATCACGACCCGGCCGAGCAGATCGTTGGTCTCGCCGCGGAAGGAATCGATGTCGTCACCGATCCGGCCAGCGAATTCCAGGCCGATCGTCGGGAAGAAGTCACCCTTGTGCTTCTTCGCCTCGGCATTGGCTGCGTCAACATCGGCCTGCGCTTCCAGCACTTTGGGATGACGCGCGCGTGTCAGGCCAACAGCCTCGCTCAGGCTGACGGGCAGTTTCTCCATCATCGCCGGCGGCATTTGCACTTCGTCGACTTCGAGGCCGCTCAGCGCGAGCAGTTCGATTTTTGCGTTGGTCAGCGCCTCTCTGGCTTCCGAAACCCGCACACTGGCCGCCTTGGCACGCTCCTGTGCCTGTTGCAGGTCGGCGGTGCTGATCGATCCGGCGGTGACGCCGCTCGACAGGTCGGAGACCAGGCTGTTGTGAAAGGTCAAATTGTCATCGGCGGCCGCGACAACCCGCTGCTGCAGCAGCACATCGAGATATTGTCGCGCCGATTGCAATGCGATGAATTCCGAGCGTTCGAGGACGCGCAGCGCTGCGCCGTCGACACGCGCGGCCTGACGAAGCTTTTCCCCCCGCCGGCGGCCGAAATCGATCAGCGTCTGTTCGGCACGGATCGCTGCCTCCACCGGATAGAGCTCGTCATTGGCGATGCCAAGGCTACGCCGGGTCGCATTCTCGAGCCGGCGCACGCCCGCCGACATTTCGAGCGAGATGCGCGGCAGATAGAGCCCTTCGGCTTGCTCAAGCTCGAATTCGATCGCCTGCTTGTTCATTTCCGCCTGGTTGATCTGCGGATTGGAATCGATCGCGACCGCCATCACATTCTGCATCGAGACGGGATCGGCGAAAGCTGCACTGGCGTAGAGCGACAGGGTGATTGCCGACGCGAGGCCGGTCCACTTGAGTTGCGGTTTCATCAACGTTCCCCCGTTTCATTCACTTTGACTTCGACGCGGCGGTTGGCTGGCGTTCGTTCGCCATCCATGGTCGCGACGCGCAGATCCTTTTCGCCGCGGCCCGAGACCGCGATCGTCTGGGCGGGAATGCCCGCTGCCGCCATCATGTCAGCGATGACGCGGGCGCGAGCGACCGACAATTTGTCGTTATAGCCATCCGAACCCGAACGGTCGGTATGGCCGACGACGGTGAACGATGCCCAGCCGCAGCGGGTGCGGTTGTCGGCCATGAACGCGACCGACTGGCCCGCGTCGGCTGGAGCAACGGTCGAATCCCAGTCGAAGAAGAAGGTCGAGGCCACGACCGGCGGACAGTTTTCGGTCGGCGGCGGCGGCGGCACCAGCGGCGTTTCCGGGCGCGGCTGGGGCCGGTTGGTCATCATGCCATAAGCGAAATCGCAGCGACGCAGGCTTTCGCTATCCTTGGTGTTCGACTTCAGGAAGCCGAGCGCGATGCCGCACTGGACCTTGGCTTCGGACGCCCAGGTATAGGCATTGCTGTTCGCGGCCACGACCGCCGGATCGACGGTCATCGCCAGCGCGGCGTCATAGCGGCTTTGCACTTCGCCTCTAAGCTCGCCGGTCGGACGATCGGCGAGGGCCTGTGCCGAGGCGCTACCCGGCTGGGCAAGGGCCAGCGCAAAGCACGCCCCCGCCATCCATTTTGCAGGTTGAAGTTCCATGCTCTTGTCGCCCTCCCGTTAATCGATTCTGGTCCAAAATATCTTTATCAGGCTGCCGTCAGTTGGTGCAGATCCTGTTCGAGCGGCTGGCTGGTCGGGAACGCCACATCGGGCGTTACCTGTACCTTGAGGAAACCTGCCAAATCGAATGTCGGCGCGTCGCCGATCGCAACCTGTTCCGGCGCGCCGCCTGCGATCGCATTGAGCAGCAGATCGACGCCGTCGCTTCCCACCACCTCGGCAAGCACCGCCTCCGCCGCTGGATCATTGGCTGCGATGGCCGCTTCGGCGGGTTGCGACGCGGGTTGTACGGCGAGCAACAACAGGCCGTCCATGAGTCCCGATCCATCCGGCCCGCTGTCTGCAACCAGGTCGAACAGCGAAGTGGATTCCGCCGCGTCAGTCTGGGGGTCGCTGGCGGACTGCCAGCTGCCCTCGTCCGCATCGGCGGGCAGGGCGGCCGATGCGGCGTCGCCGGTCGCTGCCGCGGTCGAACCATTGCCCGTCGTCGAGCCTGCCGTCGGCGACGGGGTGTCGTCGCCCAGGCCCAGCGAGGGCGGCGTCGATCCCGAGATTGTGGCCGTCGCCGGCTGGCTCTGCGGACCCGCGGCGGGGTCGAGCGTGGCGAACGCTTCGGGTTCGACCCGCGTAATGCGCGCAGCCCCGCCGGCGATCGCGACGAGCGAAGCCGCGACCAATGCGTCGGTGATCGGCATCGCCGTGGCGGGGCGATCCTGCGTCCGCACGCTGCCGATCAGCGCCGCTTTGGCACCGTTCGTGGCAAAGGCAGCGTCGGCGGCGGCAAGCACCGTTCCGTCTGCGAGCTGATAGCTGGTCTCGCCAAAGACCAACACGTCACCCGCCGCTGCTGAATAGCTCTTGCCGTCCGACGTCAGGTTGATCGCGACGATCCCCGCCTCTTCGAGTGACCGGAATTCGCCGGCGTCAACGACGCCATTGCTGTTGGCATCCTGCCACACACCGAAACGTCCGAACTCGGCATCGGCGGCAGAGAAGACGCCATCGGCGTTGGTATCGAAAGCAAGTCGAAGCGCGTCGAGATCGGTAGTCGCACCCTTGGCATAGTTGGCAAGCACCAGCTCTGCTGCGCTCGACACGTTGCGGTCGCCATTGAAATCATAGACCAGCAGGGCGTCGTCAGGCGCCATCCACGCGGTTTCTTCGGCTACGCCATCGCCGTCGAAGTCGAACCGAACGCCTGCGCCAACGCCCAGGAATTCGACACCGTCGCCGTCAAGATCGAGCGCGATGGGCGGCGTGATGTTGTTGGTCCCGGTGCCGCCGTCGATCACGTCGGTTCCGGGACCGCCGATGATCGTGTCGTTGCCGTCGTTGCCGAACAGCGTGTCGTCGCCGTCACCGCCGTTGATCGTGTCGTTGCCGCCACGGCCATAGATGATGTCGTTGCCGCCGTTGCCGTTCAGCGTGTCGTTCCCCGACGTGCCGTAAATGGTATCGGCAAGGATCGGGTCGCCGTTGACCGTGATCGCCGGATTGCCCGCGTCGTCATATTTGAACTCGAAGCGAACCAGACGGGCTTGATAGTTGCCACCATCGTTGTCGAGATAGGAAACGGTCCAATTGTCGCCCGCCTGCGGTGGATTGAGCGTCAGATACTGGGCAAGTGTCGTCGATGTGGGATTGCCCGATCCGTCGAGCAGGAAGATGCTCGTATAGGGAACGCTCGCTTTCATCAGGCCAGTCGCGGCATCATAGAACCACGATTGCTCGAACTCGCCCGCCGTTCCGTCATCCTGCACAACGACGAAGCGATTGCCGTTGATCAGCACTTCAACCTGAACCTCACGTTCGCGTGCAGAACCGGCATTGTTGGCGCCAAATGTAGTTGGATCGCGTTCACCGGCGGGGATTGGAACGATAACCGGCGTTTGCTGGAAATCGGTGAAAACCTCAAGGATCGCGATATTGACGTTATTCTGCAGTCCCGTCGCGAAATCGGCGTTGAGCGTGAAGTCTGTGATCTGATCATTGCCCGAAGTCAGCGGCGAACTACCGTCGCCGATCTGGACATTCTGTCCGGGCAGCCGGGTCGGGGCGACCTCGTGGATGAACACTGACTGGGTAACGCTCGTGGTGCCGTCGCTGACCCCGAGATTGAGCGTCAGGTTGACGGTATCGTTCGCCGTCGCCGTCGGCCGATAGACAAGATCGTCGAGCAGGTTGATGCCGCCGGTCGTGCTGAACAGGACGGTGCCCGCCGTCACCGCGACATAGGTGACCCCGTTGAAGTAGAAGACTCCGGCGACGGTATTGGTCGCGGTCACCACCAGCGGATCGCCATCGACGTCGGTCGGGACAATCACGTTCAGCGGATAACCGTCGGCAAACGTCGGCGTCGTCGCCGTCTGCTGAGCCGGGTCGCTCGACATCCACACGGCATTGTTTGTGACCGTCGGAGCATCGTTGGCACCGTTGATGGTGATTGTCAGCGTCGTGGTTGCGGTGTCGCCGTCGCCATCGGTCAGTGTGTAGGTGAAGGTCTCGGTGAGGGTTTCTCCGGTGTCGAGCCCCTGCACCGCTGCCAGCGTGTTGTTGAGCGCATAAGAATAGCTGCCGTCGGCATTGAGCGTCAGCGAACCATAGGCGCCTGCCAGTGGCGCACCCAGATTGCCCGATGCTGAGGCAGCGACGCCAAGCACCACGCCGGTGACTATGGCTCCATCGGCGCCGAGTGCATCTGCAACGCCATCGGTTGCATTCAGGTCGGCGCCGCCAGCAGCAGTCACGACGTTACCGTCGGCAGTCAGCGGGCCATCTTCGGTCACGCTGTCGGTGTCGGCATTGGCTGTCGGACCATCGTCGGCGAAGCTGATGTTGCCGCCGAGGTCGAGGGTCTGCGCGGCGGTGGCGGTATCGCCGTCGCCGTCGGTGGTGGTCGCGGTCGCGGTCACTCCGATCAGGCCGTTCGCCAGCGTCGCGAGCTGCGCATCATAGCCGCTCGGGTCGCCCGGCAGGGCATGGTCGATCTCGGCAACCTGGGTCAGCGTCACCAACCCGGTCGAGGCGTTGACCGCGACCGTGAAGATGGTGTTGCCCGGCAGCACCCCGTCGATCGTCGCCGAGGTCGAACCGGTGACTACACCAGCGATGGTGTAGAGGAAGATGCTCGCGCCATTGCTGTCGAGCCCCGAGTCGGTCCCCGACGCCACCAGCAGTGCCATCGTGTAGCTCGTCGTCGTCGTCCCCGCACCGTCGGCGCCATAGGTCGGCGTCACCGTGAACAGGCCTGCGACATTGGCGGTCGCAATATCTTCCGCGGTCGGGTTGCCGTCGGTCTGTGCATCCTGCGTCGTCAGCACCAGCGCCGCGTCCGAACCCAGCGTCACCGTCACCGAGGGGCCGTCATCGGCGAAGCGGATATTGCCGCCCAGGTCGATCGAGGCGGTCCCGGTCGCGGTATCGCCATCGCCATCGGTGGCGGTCGAGGTTGCGGTCAGCTGCACCAGTCCGTTCGCCAGCGTCGCCAGCTGGGCGTCATAGCCGCTCGGGTCGCCCGGCAGCGCATGGTCGATCTCCGCAAACTGGGTCAGCGTCACCAGACCCGTCGAGGCATTCACCCCGAGCGTGAAGATGGTGTTGCCCGCCAGCACCCCATCGACCGTCGCCGAGGTCGAACCGGTGATCACACCAGCTATATTGTAGAGGAAGATGTTCAGGCCGTTGCTGTCGAGGGTCGAGTCGGTCCCCGCCGCCACGGTCAGGCTCAGCGCATAGCTGGTCACCGTCGTCCCGGCGCCGTCGGCACCATAAACCGGCGTCGTCGTGAACAGGCCCGCAAAGCTCGCCGTCGATACGTCGCTGTCGGTCGGGTCGCCGTCGGTCTCCGCATCCTGCGTCGTCAGCAACACACCAGCGTCCGCGCCAGCCGTCACCGTCACCGCCGGACCATCGTCGGCGAAGCTGATGTTGCCGCCGAGGTCGAGGGTCTGCGCGGCGGTGGCGGTATCGCCGTCGCCGTCGGTGGTGGTCGCGGTCGCGGTCACTCCGATCAGGCCGTTCGCCAGCGTCGCGAGCTGCGCATCATAGCCGCTCGGGTCGCCCGGCAGGGCATGGTCGATCTCGGCAACCTGGGTCAGCGTCACCAACCCGGTCGAGGCGTTGACCGCGACCGTGAAGATGGTGTTGCCCGGCAGCACCCCGTCGATCGTCGCCGAGGTCGAACCGGTGACTACACCAGCGATGGTGTAGAGGAAGATGCTCGCGCCATTGCTGTCGAGCCCCGAGTCGGTCCCCGACGCCACCAGCAGTGCCATCGTGTAGCTCGTCGTCGTCGTCCCCGCACCGTCGGCGCCATAGGTCGGCGTCACCGTGAACAGGCCTGCGACATTGGCGGTCGCAATATCTTCCGCGGTCGGGTTGCCGTCGGTCTGTGCATCCTGCGTCGTCAGCACCAGCGCCGCGTCCGAACCCAGCGTCACCGTCACCGAGGGGATATCGTCCACGATCGTGACGCCGAAGCTCCCTGAAGCCGTCGATCCGTCATTGTCGGTGACGGTGAAACCGATCGCCGAAAGCAGGTCGGTGTCTTCGCCAGCGGCGATCTGGTCGATCGATTGCGAGAGCGTGACCGAATAGCTGTAGCTGACTTCGGTGGCACCCGGTCCGGCGACGACGCCGGTGATCGAGATGCGAATGACTTCGACGCCGCCGACCGAGCCGACGAGATCGGCCCCGTCCTTGGCGAAGGTCACCGCGACGCCGTCGACGGTCAGCTGCGTATCGAGCGCGGCGCTGTCGTTGAGGACCAGCGATCCCGCCAACGTCGCAGGAACGTCGCCGCCGAAATCGATTACGATCGCGCCAGTCGCCGTGGCGCTGCCCGTCGAGACAACCTCTCCGGGCCGACCATTGTCGAGGTTCGCGCCGGGCAAACCGTCTTCGTCGACGGTCACATTGTCCGCCTGACGGATCTGGGGCGTGGAATCGGCGACCAGCATGATCGTCGCCGTGGCGATCGACGTGTCGCCGTCGCCGTCGGTGATTTCATACTGGAAGCTGACCTCGCCGATTTCTCCGGGCGCCTGGGTGTAGGTGAAGGTGCCGTCGCCATTGTTGATCAGCGTTCCCGCGCCGGTCAGCGAGCCATCGACAAATTGCACCGTCGACGGCTGGACGCCATCGGCGCCTTGCGTGTCATTGGCGAGCACGTTGATGGTCACCGGCTGGTTCTCGACCGGCTGCATCTGAAAATCGTCGGCTGCGGTCGGGACATCGTCGGTCACCGTAATGTCGATATTGGCGCTCGCGCTGCTGCCGTCGCTGTCGGTAACCGTGACCCCGATGCTGTCGGAAAGGCTGTCCTCGCCGAGCACGCCATGGTCGGTGCGGTTGTCGGTGAGCGTATAGCTGTAGGTGAAAGTACCGCCGATCACCGAGCCGTCGGCGCCGAGCACCGGTGTGAAGCCGGTGATGCTGAGCGTGCCATAGGCGGTCGCAACCGATTGCGGCGTGAAGGTGCCGTTGGCAGTGACGAGCGTCAGCGGGCCGATCGGCGCACCGTTGAAGCTGTCGAGCACGACGCTGCCCATGCCGTCGGGGGTCGAGACCGAGAAGCTGCCGCCGTCGGTGACGGCTTCCTTCGTCGGGTCCGAACCGGCGGGTTCGCCGGCGCGCGCCGGAAGGTCGTCTTCGTCGAACAGCAATTCGGCGCCAGCGCCGTCGAGGCCGTTGATCGTGACGCCGTCGTCGGCGCCGTTGATCGTGATCGTCAGCGTCGCGGTCGCGGTGTCGCCGTCGCCGTCGGTGATTTCATATTCAAAGGTTTCGGTGAGCGTTTCGCCCGCCGACAGGCCCTGCACCGGCTGCGCCGCATTGTTCAGCACATAGGTGTAGCTGCCATCGGCGTTGAGCGTCAGCGTGCCATAGGCGGTCGCAAAGGCGGTGCCGACGCTGCCGCCGGTGACCGCGGTCACCGTGGCGCCATCAGCGCCGGGGGTGTCGGCGACGCCATCGGTCGCATTGGCGTCGCCGCCCCCCACACCGGTCAGGACATTGCCGTCGGCGGTCAGCGGACCGTCCTCGGTCGCGCTGTCGGCGTCGTCCGCCGCCGCCGGAACATCGTCAACGATAACCACATCGAGGCTGGCGTTGCCAACCGAGCCGTCGCTGTCGGTGACGGTCACGGCGAAGCTGTCGGTGACATTGTCCTCGCCGGGCGCGCCATGCGTCAAGGTGTTGTTTGACAAGACATATTCATAGGTGAAAGTGCCACCGATCACCGATCCGTCGGCGCCGAGGACCGGGGTGAAACCGGTGATGTTGACGGTGCCGAGCGGACTCGTGGCGGTGCCCGCGGTGAACACGCCGTTGGTCACGACCTGCGTGCCGCCGATCGTCACATTGCCGAGCCCGTCGGGGGTCGCGATCGAGAAGCTGCCCGGCTGGGTCAGCGCGCCCGCATCGGGCGACGAGCCGCCCGGCAGATTGTCTTCATCGACGACCAGTTCGCCGCCATTGACGCCGAGGCCGGTGATCGTGACGCCGTCATTGGCGCCGTTGATCGTGATCGTCAGCGTCGCGGTCGACGTGTCGCCGTCGCCGTCGGTGATCGTGTAGGTGAACACCTCGGTCAGCGTTTCGCCCGCCGACAGGCCCTGCACCGGCTGCGCCGCATTGTTCAGCACATAGGTGTAGCTGCCATCGGCGTTGAGCGTCAGCGTGCCATAGGCGGTCGCAAAGGCGGTGCCGACGCTGCCGCCGGTGACCGCGGTCACCGTGGCGCCATCAGCGCCGGGGGTGTCGGCGACGCCATCGGTCGCATTGGCGTCGCCGCCCCCCACACCGGTCAGCACATTGCCGTCGGCAGTCAGCGGACCATCCTCGGTCGCGCTGTCGGCGTCGTTCACCGCCGTCGGAACATCGTCGATGATCCGGATGTTGAGATCGCCGTCGGCGACGTCGCCGTCGAGGTCGGTCACGACGACATCGAACGACACGGTCGTGCCGTTGCCGTTCAGCGTGTTGTCCTTGAGCGTGTAGCTGTAGGTGATCGAGCCCTGGCCGGTGACCGGATTATAGGTGTAGCCGGTGATCACCAGCGTGCCGGTGGCATCGCTGAAGATCTGCTGCGGCAGCGCGCCGGGGGTCACCGCGACGCCGTTGATCGTGACGCTGGCGACGCCGTCGCGCGACGTGAAGGTGATCGTGCCGGTGGTGGTTTCGTTGTCGCCGTCGAACGACGAACCCGGCGTTTCCGTGTTGCGCGGCGGAAGCTCGGCTTCGTTCACGATCGTGCCGGCACCCTCGGTCGGGATGAAGGTGATGACGCTGGGGCTGTCGCCGATGCTGATCGTCAGCGTCGCGGTCGACGTGTCGCCGTCGCCATCGGTCAGCCGATAGGTAAAGACGTCGGTGACCCCGCCCGGGGTGTTCGCCCCGCGGACATAGCTGTAATTGCCCTGCGCATCGATCGTCAGCGTGCCATACTGGCCCTGGATGACGGTGCCGGGGGCGACAAAGGTCGTGCCGGTGCCGGCGGTGATGCCGTTCAGCGTGGCGCCGTCGGCGCCCTGCGTGTCGGCGCCCGCGGCGCCGCTGGTGGTGCCGGTGCCGGAGATGACATTGCCGGTCTCGGCAGTGAAGGTGGCGGGGGCGACCGCATCGGTGTCGGCGCGCGCGGTCGGCACATCATCGACGATCGCGATGGTCAGGTTGGCGGTGGCGGTATCGCCGTCGCGGTCGGTGACCACCACGGCAAAAATGTCCATCGGATTGGTGCCCGCGTTGCTGTTGTCGGTCAGCGTATAGGTATAGCCGATATTGCCCGGCGCGATGCTGGTGATCACCAGCTGGCCGAACGGCGTGGTGAACACCTGACCGACCGCGGTGATCGCGACGCCGTTCAGGGTCATCGAGCCGAAGCCGTCGGGGGTGTCGAATATGATCGAGCCCGAGGTGATTTCGCTGGTCGCCGCGCTGTTGCTGCCCGCCGGTTCGCTGCCGCGCGCGGGCAGGCCCGCTTCGTTGACGCTGGCGTTGACCGAGCCCGCGGGCTGGTCGGGGGTGATGATGATCGTCGTCGGTTCTTCGTCGGGGACGTCGGGGATCAGTTCCTCGTCCTCGGGCACCGGAAAGGCGAGTTCGGTGTAGGGCAGCAGGTCGCCGAGCGCATAGGCGTCCTGGATATTGCCTTCGGCGTCGGCAAAATTGCCGCCCGAGCTGCGGATGCCGGCTTCGGGATTGAGCTCGGCCAGCCCTTCGAGCAGCTGTGCGACGGTGCTGCCGGGGACGACATTGCCGTCGACGACGATGGTGGGAATATTGACCGCGCCATTGGGGATGATCAGCACCTGGCCGTTGGGAAGCGCGATGACCAGATCGGAGCCCGATACCGTGATGTCGTCGAGCGACACGCCGGCGGGAAGGACGATGCGTCCGCTCGCGTCGGGAACAAGGATGCCCTGGATCGCCAGCGGGATCGCCGCCGCCGCCGCCGTGACCGCCGCCGTGCCGGCGAGCAGGTCGCCGCTTGCCGCCGCGCGGTTCACCTGATCGGTCGGCAGACCGTCATGCTGCGGTGAACCCATCCCACCCTTGGCCGGATTGTCGAAAGCATCCATCTTGTTTTCCCTCGAATACATCGCGCACCGCGCCGCAAGCGGCACAGCAAACAATTCAAATTTCGGCGCGACCCCGGCTGTCCGACGACTCGGATCAGCCCTAACCCAAGGGAACCACAGAATCTTTCGACTCCGCAAGCATGTTAACGATTTTATAAATCTGCGGTTTAGTCGGCGAGTGTTAACACGGGTTGAGAATGGGAAATATCAAGATTTCAGCTTGTTACCTTAAATCGCCCGATGGAGCGCGGAATCCGCAACCGCCAACAGTGTCCCGATCCGAGCCATGAAATGACACGGTTCGTCGCAGAAAACGGGTCGGCGTAGGTCGGGTCGGCGCGATTCATTATGTCGCGGGAGAATCCCGCCAAACGCCAGGTTCGCGCCTGATCTTACGAAAATGAACAATAATATTACGCGGTACTGGGGCTGGCGATGCGCGAGCGCTATGGGTCAGCGGTGCCTTTGAACCGGTTGGCCGCGAATAGCCCAACGCAAAGTGAAAAGATCGAGAGCGATTGGACATGGTAGAGGGTGCCATCGATCAACGAAAAAGCGGTAATGGTCAGGATCGCAAACACCAACGGCGCATTGTCTTCATTGGCGGCTTGAAGCATCGGACGCGCTACCCAGCTTGCCAAAAGCAACACGAGCAATCCGCCGACCAGCCCCCATGCTAACAATATCTGCAGGACGCTATTGTGAGGATGGACGAAAATCAAAGGGCTGATGTAATTGTTGAACTGTGCCTCGCCCCAGCCAAACCACGGGCGTTGGGCGATGCCGTCGATGGCCAATTTCCACACTTCCATCCTTCCGCTGTCGCCGTCTGCGAACCGGGACAAGGCAGATTCGCCGAGCGGAAGAACGATGGATATACCAAGGGAGAGAATGATGGCTGCCAGCAGAATGAGAAGGAAAGTCGAGAGGCCTTTGCGCGCGAATGGAAATAGAACAAAGGCCACCAGATAAGCGGCGACGACCGCTGTCGGAGCACCGCGTGATCCTGTCCAGAGTGAAGTGGCAAGCGCGAGAATCGCCACCAGCATCGGCAATTTTTGTCTCTTGAGCCAACCCCAAACGCAAAGCCCCGTCGTCGCGGCGGCGTAGTAGCCGAACCAGCGAATGTTGTTGTAAGCAGGAATGTCATGGATCCAGCTACGTCCCGGCCCATGCTTCAAGGCAACAAATAACAAGAATAATACAGCAAATATCGCAAAGCCAATTATCGTAGAATTTATGATATCTTTAGCAGAAACTATTCTTGAGACGCAGAGATTGGCGATCGAAAGCGCGTAGGCTATGTGAACCATCCAGATAGAAGTACGCAATATGCTGACGTCCGACGCTTCGGCTGTCAACGCGCCGACCCAGGCGATTGTGCCCAGCAATGCAAGGTACGCCAGTATTAAATTTGGCGGCTTGGTAAGCTTAAACCCTTCCGCAAACGAAAAGAGTACTACGGCAATTTCGATCGCCAGAACAGGGAGGGCCAAACTTTTGGTGACCGTAAGTCCTGTCGAAAAATCGTCGGGCCATGTGACGAGAAGAAGCAAGGTTGGCGCCAGTCCTATCGACCATGCGATCAACACCCCACGCGTTATACTGCGCGTTCGGGGAACTTCTGCCTCCATGAATCGCCCTCCAAAGGCTTAGAGCCTCGTCGCGGCTAGCCGCGATTGTCTGCCATTTGGATCGAGACGGCTTGGCTCGTCAACGTCGGGCTGTCGCCCGGCAACGATCGGTCGTCTTGTTCGGCGGACACTGGCGCGCGAAACAATCGCCCGCAAAGGAACCAGATGACCGCCGTCACGATCAGGGAGAGATAGGCATCGACGGCATAGTGATACGCCAGATGCACCGATCCGACCATGATGATGACGAGGAACGCGAAAAACAGCAGGCCGAGCGTGCGGTTGACCTTGCGGATCGCCAGAAAGAACAGAAAGGCCAGCGCGACGTGCATCGATGGCATGGCGGTTATACCTCGGCCCAGTCCGTGCGAGCCATGCATCTGCCAATCCAGCAGCATTTGCTGGACGGGCAGGACCATGACCGGGAAGGATTCATTCGCCCGGTGCAGATACGCCATCTGGTCGGCGAAGTGATTATTGCCAAGCAGCGGGCCGACAAAGCATGGCCCCACCGACGCAAACATGATCGCCAGCACGACGCCGTTGATCGTCCAGATGCCGAAATATGCCGCGAAATAACGCACCCGGAGCGTGCGATCCCGGACATAGAGGGTGAAATAGATCGTGCCTGCATAGAGAAGGAAAATCCAGGCGTGATAGGCCAGCGACAAAAGCGAGGTGATGATCGGGTAGCCGACAAGCGGCTGGAGCAGGCGCCAAGGATCCTGGCCGTGCAGGCTGCGGTCCAGTGCAATGAAGGTCGCATCCCAGCTGAAATCCTGAAACAGCGAGATGGCACTTTTCATGGCCGAAAAGCCGGGCATGAACAGCACGGCGATGAGCAGGATCGGCCAGGACTGGCGAAATCGCTGGCGATATTCGGGGCCGAATTCATGGCGCCAAAGGTGCCCGATCGGTCGGTTGGGGCGGTCGCGGTATAGTCGAGGGAGGCAGTGCGCGGAGGCAAGGAGAACCCAACCGGCGAAGTAACCGAACAAATTTAGCAGATAGCTGAACGGGCCCGGCTGGGCGACACCGACCGAATAGAGCGCGACAGAAAACGCCACAACAACGCCAAAATAGAACTGGCTAACTCTTGTCTCGCCGGTCACGGTGATTGCCGCCCAAAAATTATGGCAAGGCGTTCGATTACTTGTGGGCGACGCATGTCCAGAGTCGGAACCCCAGTGGCACTAAACCGGCTGGCGCCAGCGATAGGTGACGTTCACCCGTTCGGACAACAGCAAATAGGGCAGCCAGACGACGATGCTGATGAACACTTTTTGCAGATTGCCGTCGAGCAGGGGAACGATGGCGTTGGCGACCGCGGTAGGCAAATGAGGGGCGCCGCTGACATAATCGGCGATCAGCAGCTGCGACACCACGTCGATGCCCCAGGTTAGCAGCAATACGCGGGGGAAAAAGGGCATATGGCGCAGCGCCATGAAAAAACACAGCGTGTAGAGAAAATTCATTACCACCAGATCAATCGCCATGCCGACATAGATCATCTGGCCCCACAATGGCGCCGCGCTGGTCATGGCGGGGATGGCGGCCAAAAATTCGGCGGTGCGGATGGGGACGTTCAGCAACATGCCCAGCAATAGCGATGCCATGATGCCGACCGGACCAAAGGCGGGGTGCGCGCGCGCGGTGACCGCGTCGAGCGACCGCCATCGGCCAATTTGCGCCAGCCGGATTTCGGGGCGGGCGAAATCGACCCCGCGCGGAAACAGCGCATTGGCGGTCCAATAGGCGAAGAAGGGACTGGCCAATACCAGCATGTGCGGCACAGTCAGCAGCAAAGCCGATGCGAAGCTGTCGGTGGCGGTCAACGGAAACAATATCCGCGCCAAGCAGACGAGCACGACGATGATGGTCCAGCCGAGCAACAGCGACCGAAAACGATCCTCCAGCGGCCCGACGAAGCGCACACTTTTTGCAAAAAGAGCGGACCTGACCCGTGCGATCCTTGCATTCAGCATAGGCTTTACGTTCTCCCTGTCGGATCCTCAGTAAAGCGGCGTGGTTAACAAGTGGTTCCAGATGAGCCCCGATTGGCGTGCAGAGTATCGCGCTGCAACAGAAACTCAATCGCTGATTGAGGTCGTGGCAACACCGATTGTCCCAAAGTGGAGGTCACGGCGGTCGCCCGCGAAAGAAATTAACGAATTGAATCAACCATAAGGAAATGACATTTCGAATCGAGGACGAATCGCGATCGAATCGTTCGGCGATACCGTCAATTGCCTCCAAAAATGGTCTATGGTTAACAAAAGTTTTATATCAACTGTTTGTAAATAAGAGTAAATATTGTGTTGACCGATAGTGCCAAAAGGGATTGAATCATGGGGTTCCTTGCTGAGGGACCGCATTGACAGGTTGAACCGGCTCTAGCCGGACATCAAATCCGGGTCGCGTCGGTTCCACTGCAACTCCTTCAGCAGGAATGTCTGGCCGCCTCCATGGGGGGGGAGGACAGACATACACCGTTCTCGGCGGTGGCATTTTAGGAGTCAGACTGATGAAGAATTTTCTGAAAAATTTCGTGCGTGACGAAAGCGGCGCTTCGGCCGCAGAATATGCCCTGATCCTGGCGATCGTCGGCACCGGCATTGCGCTGGCGGCGGTTGGTTTGGGTAATGCGATTTCGGGCGCTATGGCCTCGGCGTCGACATGCATCACGGCCAAGACTTGCTAAAAGCAGACATTAAATACCCCGGCCGGAGCCAAGTTGGCGCCGGCTGGGTTTTGATTATGCTTGCTGAAGTCGGGGGGGCTGGATCGTGGCAGCGAATCGTACATCGATTATTTTGGGCATTGCACTTTTGCTGGGGTTGTTCGTCGTTTTTCTGGCGAATACCTATTTCAGCGGCATTGAAGAGCGCCAGCAGCAACAGGTCGAGCAGCTGAAGCTGGAGCAGGTGCTGGTGGCGACGCAGCCGCTGGCATTCGGCACCGTGCTGACCGCGCAGAATACCAAATTGGTCGGCTGGCCCGCCAATTCGATGCCTGATGGGGTGTTCAAAACATCGATCGGTGTCGTCAACAATCCACGCGGGCCGCGCGTCGCGCTGCGCCCGATCGCTATCGGTGAGCCAATATTGGCCTCCAAGATTTCCGGCGACGATGGCCGCGCCTCCATCTCTGCGCTGCTCCCCGACGGGATGCGCGCCGCCGCGATCCGCATCGACGATGTGACCGGCGTGGGCGGCATGATCGCCCCCGGCGATGTCGTCGATGTGCTGCTGACGCGGCAACAGTCGGGCGAGGGCGCCGACCGCGACGATCAATATACCGACATCGTGCTCGAAAAAATTCGCGTGATCGCGATCGACCAGTCCGCGGACGAGAACAAGACCGATCCGCTGGTCGCCAAGACCGCGACATTGGAGGTCGACCCGGTCGGCGCCCAGAAACTGGCGCTGGCGCAAAAAGTCGGCGCTTTGTCGCTGGTGCTGCGCAACGTCACCAGCATCGAGGACGGCGCCAATATGACCGTGACCCAAAGCGACCTGGGTTCGGGCTGGCGTTCGGCCCCGGCGCGGCGCGCGGCGCCATCGCCCGGGCTGGCCGGGCTGCCGCCCGGTTTCTATTCCGAAAATCCGATGCCCCCGCGCTCGCCCCCGATGGCGCAGAGGGCGCCGGCGGCTCCGCCGGTTCCGGTGGGGCCGTCGGTCGAAATCGTCCGTGGCACCACGTCCACCACCTATGGGGTAAAACGTCATGGCTCGTAAATTGTACAGCCGCCGCATGCTGGCCGTGACCACCGCGCTGATGCTGGCCACCGCCGCCTGCCCGGCGCAGGCGCAATATCCGTCGGGCAGCAGCGTCCACGCCGGACAGCTCGACGTCGCGCTGAACAAAAGCCAGACGGTCACGCTGGACCGGCCGTTCGGCCGCGCGATGATCGGGTCCGAGGACATCGCCGACATCATGCCGATCACCGACCGGTCGATCTATGTGCTGGGCAAGAAGATGGGGACGACCAGCCTGACCGTTTACGACAAGGGCGGGCGCGTCATCACCATCGTCGACATTTCGGTCGGCCCCGATGTCATGACGCTGCGCCGCCAATTGTCCGAACTGATGCCCGGCGAAAATATCAGCGCGCGGATTTCGAACGACGCGGTCGTGCTGTCGGGCGTGGTCAGCAGCGCCGTCGCGGCGCAGAATGCGGTCCAGATCGCCAACACCTATGCCGGCGACAAGGTCGTCAACATGATGGGGATCGGATCGAGCCAGCAGGTGATGCTGGAGGTCCGCTTTTCCGAAATCAACCGCCAGACCGGCAAGGACATCGGCGTCAGCAGCTTTTTCCGCAACGGATCGGGCAGCTTTGACGGCGCCTTGGGCAGCGGGGCGTCTTTGACGCCGGACCCCGAAACCGGCGAAGGCATATTGAAACTGTCGGCGATCACCGAAAGTTTCGGGATCTTCCGCAAAAGCTTCAGCCTGGGCGGGCTCGACATCCTGGGCGTGCTCGACAGCCTCGAAAGCAAGGGGATGGCCAAGACGCTGGCCGAACCGACGCTGGTGGCGCTGTCGGGCGAAAAGGCGTCGTTCCTGGCCGGCGGCGAGTTCCCGATCCCGGTCGTCCAGGGCAATGGTGGCGGCGGCGGCGGCGGGGCCGGCGGCGGCGGACAGGGCATCTCGATCGAGTTCAAGCCGTTCGGCGTCAGCCTGGGCTTTACCCCGACGATCCTTGCCGATGGCGTGATCAACCTGGTCGTCGAGCCCGAGGTCAGCTCGATCGACCCGACCGCGTCGATCGTGCTCAACGACATCACCATTCCCGGGCTGCAGACGCGGCGCGCGAAAACGACGCTCGAACTGCGCGACGGCGAATCCTTTGCGATCGCCGGGCTGATCCGTCAGGATTTTTCGACCACCGTGCGTCAGGTACCGCTGCTTGGGTCGATCCCGATCATCGGCTCGCTGTTCCGTTCGTCGGGCTTCAAGCGCGGCGAAACCGAACTGCTGATTGTCGTGACGCCGCGGCTGGTCCAGCCGATCAGGCCGAATCAGGTCGCTTTGCCGACCGAGCGGGTGGGCGACCCGACCGAGCTGGACCTGTTCCTGCTCGGCCGCACCGACAATGCTGTCCCGGCGATCCCGCCCGTGCAGCAACAGATGCCGCCCAAGGCGCCGCCCGCGCCCGCGCCGCAGACAGGAGGCGACTATGAATTTTGATCGACGCTTTGCCGCTGCGGCGGCGCTGGCGCTTGTCGCCGCCGGCTGCACCCCGACCGACGCCACATTCGGCAATTCGGTGCGCCAGACGATGGCGGCGCAGGTCGTCGACCCCGACCCGCAATATGACAATGCGATCCCGACCACCGAGGCGGCCAAGACCGCCGCCGCGGTCAAACGCTATCGCAGTGATACGGTGAAACAGCCCGACAGCATCCGCACCACCGACACCGAATCCGGTGGGCCGCAATAGTCGCGGCGAGGAAAGAGGAGTTGCAACCATGCCGCGGCGGCAGGTTCGTCATTTACTGAAAGACCAGAGCGGCGCGACCGCCGCGACCTTTGGCCTGGCGCTGTTCGCGCTGGTGGCGGTCGGCGGGCTGGGTTTCGACTATTCGCGGCTGGCGGGGATGGACAGCGAACTGCAGAACGCCGCCGATCAGGCCGCGCTGGCCGGTGCATCGCAGCTTGATGGCAAGACCGGCGCCTGCATGCGCGCCTCGGCCGCGACGACGACATTGGTGGCGAACCTGACCCTGCTGGCGAATGACGGCGACGGAACGGCGGTGACGATCGCCCCCGAAACGAGCTGCGACGGCGTCGGCAACATCCGTTTCTATCAGAACGAGGCAAAGACCACCGCTGCGACCAGCGATGCCAACGCCAATTTCATCGAAGTCGAAATCGCCGCGCGCACCGCCAACTATGCCTTCACCCCGCTGGCCGGGGCGATCAGCGGCGATCTGGGTGCGATGGCCTTTGCGGGTCTGGGATCGGCGATCTGCAAGGTGCCGCCGGTGATGTTCTGCAATCCCGCCGAACCGATCAACAACACCAATGTCAACCTGGGTTTCGACGCCAATGCGCTGGCCGGAGCGGGCATGAAACTCATCACCGGCAACGCGACCGCGCCCGGCAATTTCGGTTTTCTCGAAAGCGGTTTCGGCAGCGGCGCGTCGAACCTTGCGGCAGCGCTCGGTTACAATTCGGTGCCCGGCGATTGCCTGCCGATCACGGGCGTAACAACCAAGCCCGGCCTGAACGCCGTCGTCATGGATGCGCTCAATACCCGCTTCGACCTCGACACCAATGGCGCCAACACCTGTCCCTCCGGCGGCACCTGTTCGCCGTCGCGCAACGTTCGCAAGGATCTGGTCAAGGGCAATAATTGCGGCACTTCGGGGCAGCAGGGCTGGCAGGAATCGCCCAATCCCTATCGCCCGGTGACCGCCGCCAACCTGACCGCGGGCTACCCCGACATCATGGGGCATCCGCGCGACCTGTGCCATGCGATCAGCAACGACCTGTCGGCCAGCATCGCCGCCGGTTGCACCACGGCGGATGGGCGTATCGGCAACGGCGCCTGGGATCGCGACGCCTATTTCCTCGTCAACTATGGCTGGAACAGCGCAACCTGGCAGTCGCAGACCGGGCTGGGACCGAACGCCAGCCGCTATGCGGTCTATCTATGGGAACTGGCCAACACCGGGACCAGCGACATGCAGCAGACGATGCAGGGCAACAAGGACGGCTACAGCTATCCGGTCTGCCGCGGCTCCGGCATTACGCCCAACGCCACCACCGTCGATCGGCGGCGGATCTCGGCGGCGGTCATCAATTGCGAAGCGCTCAACCTGAACGGGTCGGAAAGCGGCGTGGCCGTGCTCAAATGGGTCGATCTTTTTCTCGTCGAGCCGTCCTTTCGACGTCAGCGCGGCAACACCGTCGTGACCGAAGCCACGGACGTTTATGTCGAACTGATCGGCGAAACCGGCAGCGGTACGGCCGGGCAGACAGCAGGGCAGGTGGTACAGCGCAATGTCCCCTATCTGCTGGAATGATGTGATGGGCCGTCGGCATTCCCTGACGCTTCTTGCCTGTCGCAGCGGCGCGGCGGCGGCCGAAATGGCACTGATCCTGCCGATGCTGCTCGCCATCATGTTCGGCGGGTTCGAAGCGGGCGCCTATCTGTGGACCGAGCACAAGGTCATCAAGGGTGTCCGCGACGGCGCGCGCTTTGCGGCGCGTCAGTCGTTCACCGCCTACAATTGTTCGACAATTACCGATTCGACGGTGCTCGGTCAGGTCCAGAATCTGACCCGTACGGGCCAGCTTTCCGGCGGCACGGCAAAGGTTTCGACGTGGAACGATAATTCGCAGGTCACCGTGACCGCCGCCTGCCAGACGCCTGTCGCCAATGAATATACATCGAGCGGCGTATACGCGACGGAGGCCAGCGGCGCGATCCATGTGACCGTTTCGTCGACCGTCGCCTATCCGTCGCTGTTCGGAACCCTGGGCTTCAACACCACGGGGGCGGTCGTCAAAGCACGCGCCAACGCCGCGGTGATGGGCATATGATCTCGCTCCTGCACAGACTGGCACGCGATGCTCGGGGCGGTCCGGCGGCAGAGTTTGCGCTGGTGCTGCCGCTCATCCTGATCTTCCTGCTCGGCATCATCGACGTCGGACGATACGCCTGGGAAATTAACCAGGCAGAAAAGGCGACCCAGACGGGGGCCCGCTGGGCGGCGGCGACCGACATGGTCCCCACCGGTCTTTCGACATATAGTTTTGCAACTTCGGCAGGCATCCCGGCAGGAAATCCAGTTCCGGCCTCGGCCTTTCCTGACGTGAATTGCGCAAGCAGCGGAACAACGACCAGTTGCAGCTGCACAGGATGCAGCTTTCCGACCACGGTGGGGACCAACGGGCAGGCGGCCTTCACCAATCTCGTCAATCGTATGCGTGAAATTAAGCCAGACATCGCCGCAAGCAATGTCGCTATCAGGTATAGCTATTCGGGCCTTGGCTTCGCAGGCGATCCGAATGGACCCGATGTGGCGCCGATCATATCGGTGCGGCTGCAAAACCTGCAATTCGTCCCGACGACGCTCGTGCTCTTCGGCGGCTCGATCGCTCTTCCCGATTTCAGCTATTCGCTGACGATGGAAGACGGCGCCGGCACCACGTCGAACTGAAAGGACAAGAACGGTGGGAAAAAAAGAATATTTCGGCTCTCCTGTCACAGATGGATCGTTGCACTTGGACTGCAAAATCAAGCTGATCATTTCCGAGGCGGAATTTGCCCAATCGGGTCTGTCGCAAAGCGACAGTCCCGACCGGCCCTTTGGTCTGGTGCATGTCGGCGCCGGCGAAACGATCCCCGCGGGCGAGATCGCCGATGCCGAACTGCTGGTCGTCGAATTATGCAGTGCTGATCCGGCATCGATGCGGCGCCTGACCGCGCTGCGCGCCCAGCGCGCCACGCTGCCGCTGATCGTCGCGATGCGCGGAGCCGATCTGGCGGCAACGCGGATGCTGCTGCGCGAAGGCGTGGACGACGTCATTTCGCTCCCGCTTCAGCCGGCCGAGTTTGACGATGCGGTGAACAATCTGCTGGCATCGCGGACAAAAGCCGAGCCGCGCGCCAACAAGCTGGCGCCGGTCGTGGCGGTGGCGCAAAGCGTCGGCGGTATCGGTGCCACGACGATCGCAACCCACCTTGCCCATTATCTTTGCCAGCGTAGCGTCGGCAGCCGCGGCTGCTGCCTGATCGACCTCGATCTCCAGTTCGGCAATGCCGCATCCTATCTTGGCGCCTCGGCCAATCTGACGATGGACGACCTGCTCGCCGCCGGACACCGCGTCGATGGCCAGTTGTTGCGCACGGTCACCGCCGAGGGAACCAACGGCATCGCGGTGATCGCCGCGCCCGAACGCATTGCGCCGCTTGAGTCGGTCGACACCGATCAGTTGCAGCGCGTGCTGCAACTGGCGCGCGAAGAATATGAACATGTCGTGCTCGACCTGCCCGGCAACTGGGCCAACTGGACGCTGTCGGCGATCGACAAATCGGACCTGATCCTGCTGGTCATCGACCTGTCGGTAGGCAGCCTGCGTCAGGCGCGTCGCCGCCTGACCCTGTTCGAAGAAACCGGAATCGACCGGTCGCGGATCAGGATCGTGGCCAATCGCGTTGAAAAGCGGCTGTTCCGGACGATAAACGTCCAGGATGCCGCCGACGCGCTGCGCTATCCGATCTTCGCGACCGTCAGCAGCGACTATGCCGTCGTCCAGTCGGCGCATGATCAGGGCATCCTTGTCGGCGATGTAGCTCGCAAAAACCGTGTTGCGATCGACCTGGCGGCGCTCGCCGACCTCGTCGGCGCGGATCTGGAAAAGAAATAGGTCTCCGATGTGGCAGGTACAAAAACAGCGCGATCTGGAATCGGCGGCCACCGCCGCCGAAAAGAAGGCAGCAAAAACGGCTGCTTCGGCCAGCGAGGGCGCGGCCCAGGGTCAGAGCTCGGACCTGCTTTCGCTGAAGGTGCAGATCCACCGCGAACTGCTCGACGAGATCAATCTCGCCCAGCTCGAAAAAATGTCGCGGGCGCAGGTCGAGGCTGAGGCGGGCGAACTGATATCGGATATCCTCGGCCGACATCAGCTGGCTTTGAATGCCCGCGAGCGGCGCACGATGGTGGCCGATGTCCTCGACGAGCTGCTTGGCCTTGGTCCGCTGGAGCCGTTGCTCCAGGACGACACGATCACCGATATTCTCGTCAACGGTCACGACATAGTGTTCGTCGAGCGCCGCGGCACGCTCGAACGCGTGGAGACAAAGTTCAAGGATGAGCGCCACCTGTTCCGTATCATCCAGAAGATCGCCAGTGCCGTCGGTCGCCGCATCGACGAGGCATCGCCCTTTGTCGACGCCCGCCTTGCCGACGGCTCGCGCGTCAACGCCGTTGTTCCGCCGCTGGCGATCGACGGGTCGCTCCTGTCGATCCGCAAATTTGCGCGCATCCCGATCAATATGGCGAAACTGATTGAGTATGGCAGCGTGCCGTCGGCGGTTGCCGAGGTGCTCGCCGGCATTGTCGCGGCGCGGCGCAACATCCTTATCTCTGGCGGTACCGGTTCGGGCAAGACGACGCTTCTCAACGCCGTGTCCTCTTATATCGACGAGCGCGAACGCATCGTGACGATCGAAGATTCGGCGGAGCTGCAATTGCAGCAGGAGCATGTTGCGCGGCTGGAAACCCGTCCGGCCAACATCGAGGGCAAGGGCGAAATTTCGCAGCGCGACCTGGTCAAGAATGCGCTTCGCATGCGGCCCGACCGGATCATCGTCGGCGAGGTTCGCGCCGGCGAGGCGTTCGACATGCTGCAGGCGATGAACACCGGCCATGACGGTTCGATGACGACGGTTCACGCCAACACCGCGCGCGACGCCCTGTCGCGCGTTGAGCAGATGATCGGAATGAGCGGTATCGACATGCCGGCCCGCGCGGCGCGCGCGCAGATTGCCTCGGCGATCAATATCGTGATCCAGATCGGCCGCTTGTCCGATGGCCGGCGCAAGCTGCTCAGCCTGTCGGAAATTACCGGGATGGAGGGCGACGTCGTGACGATGCAGGACATCTTCCGGTTCAAGATGACGGGACGCGACGCCGAAAATCGGGTCCTAGGGCATTTCGAGGCGACCGGCATTCGGCCCAAATTCCTCGACATCCTGTCATCGCACGGCATTCAGCTGGCGCCCGAGCTGTTTCGTCCCGATCGGCAGATCGATTGATGAACGACACCGTCCTTCGCTTTCTGACGATGCTGGCGCTGTTCGCGCTGGTCGTTCTGGTCGCCCAGTTTGCCGGGACGATCCTCGTGCAGCGACGCGGCAAGAGTCGCGCGGTCAACCGGCGGCTGCAGCTGCTCGACAAGGGCATCGATCGCGAGCGGGTCACGTCGCTTTTGCGCAAGAATGTTTCCAGCGGACTTGCTGGCGCACCAGCCTGGGTATCGGCACTTCTGGCATCTTTTCGCAGAACCCTGAACGCTGCGAATATCCAGCGGTCGGAGGTGCAGGTGCTCGGCTTCATGCTGATCGGCGCCGTTGCGATCGCCTTTCTGATCCTGGTGGCCGCCGGGACATCGGGGGTGCTGCTGACGCTGGGCACCACCCAGCTCGCCTTTGCGATCGGTCTCACGGTCGCCGTTGCCTTGCCTTCGATGGTCATCAGCCGTCTCGCCGACCGGCGGCGTCGACGGATGGAGAACCAGTTCCCGATCGCCCTTGATATCTTTGTCCGCGGGCTTCGGTCGGGACATCCCATCCCGTCGGCGCTCGAGCTGCTCACCCAGGAAATGGACGACCCGATCGGGTCCGAGTTCGGAATTGTCAGCGACGAAATCGCGTTCGGCCTCGATTTGCGCGAGGCTCTGGCGCGCATGGCCGAACGCTGGGGCCTGCCCGACATGCACATGTTTGTCGTCTCCGTATCGGTGCAGATGGAAACCGGCGGCAATCTGGCTGAAATTCTCGAAAATCTGAGCCAGGTCATCCGCGACCGTGCCAGCATGTTCATGAAGGTTCGCGCGCTGAGTTCGGAGGGTCGGATGACCGCGATCATCCTGACCGCGCTTCCCATCCTTGCCTTTGCCGGTCTGTTTACGAGCAACCCGGCATTCTACCTCGACGTGTCGCAGGATCCGATGTTCTTTATCGGATTTGGCGGGCTCATTCTGCTCTATCTGATCGGGTTTTTCTCGATCCGCCGCATGGTCGACTTGAAGGTTTGACATGGTAGAAATCCTCGCCTCTTCGCCCTATCTGAAAGCGGCGTTTCTCGTCATCGTCTTCGCTGGCGTAACATCCCTGTTGTTTACGGTCATGCAGGCGTACGCCAACCGCAGGCAGATCTTGAGCCGGCTGGATCCGTCGCCTTCGGTCGCGAGCGCTGAGGGGGTCGACGCTGGGCTGCGCGCGTCCGACGCGCGGGCCAGCGCATGGGCGAAGATCGCCGCCCGTATTGAAAGCAGCGGTCTTTCGCTCGGCGATTCCGATCCCAAGGGGCTGCAGAAGAAGATGCTGGCGGCCGGCTACCGGTCGCCTCACGCGCCGAAGATTTTCACGCTCGTGCGCCTGATCATGATCTTTGCGCTGCCGTCCCTGTTTGTCCTGCCGCAGCTGCTTTCGGATGAACCGGCCTCGCTGTTCAAACTCTATTTGATGGGCGCCGGCCTGGCGGTCATGGGGCTTGTGCTTCCCAATCTGTTCCTGACCGCGAAGGCGGATCGCCGCAGGCAGGAGATATTGAACGGCTTTCCCGATTGTCTCGACCTGATGCTGGTGTGTGTCGAGGCAGGCATGGGTCTGGAAGCTGCGCTCGACCGCGTTGGTCGGGAAATGACGGTGTCGCATCCCCTCGTCGCCGAGATGCTGTCGCAGACGACCCTGGAATTGCGCGCAGGTGCAGGCAGGGAAGAAGCGCTGCGACATCTGGCTGACCGGACCGGGGTCGACGAAATTCGCGCCTTCTCCACGCTCTTGATCCAGTCCGACAAGCTTGGTTCCAGCATCGCCACGACGCTGCGCATCTACGCCGGCGAAATGCGCGAGAAGCGCCGCATGCGTGCGGAAGAAAAGGCACACCGTTTGCCCGTGCTGCTTTCGATCCCGCTCGTCGCCTGCATGCTGCCCGTCATGATCGGCGTGTTGATGCTGCCGGCGGTTATTCGTGTGGTCCGCGAGGTTGCGCCGGCACTGGCGGGAGGAAACTGAAATGCGTCTGCAAAAACGACATGCCATGCTCTTGCCCGTCATCGCGCTTGCAAGTTGTTCATTCGGGCCGCGTCTCGAAACGTCGATGCCGCAGATCCGCAGCATACCGGTGCTCGCCGAGCTGTCGGCGCCAGATTCGCTGGTTCGCGCCCGAACATTTCTGGCGGCGAAGCAATATGGGCTGGCCATCGAACTTTATAAGACTGCAAGCCGCGATCCAGCGCTCGCGGCGGAAAGCTTGAACGGCCTCGCGGTCGCCTATGACGGGATAGGTCGTCGCGACCTGGCTGAGCGCTATTTTCAGCGCGCGCTTGCCGCGCGTCCGGGTGATGCGCGTACCAAGCGCAATCTCGCAGTCTTTTATTCGACCTCTGGCCAGAACGGGAAGCGCCAGGATCTGCTGGCGGAATCAGCGTCTGGCAAAGGCGCCTTTGTGGAAACGCAAGCGGATCGACCACTGGCAACGATAGCCGATGCTCCCGTCGCCGAGATTCCGCGTTCCGCCGCACTCGATGTGCGCAGTCCGCTCGGATCGACCTTCCGCCCGCTCATGGTTCAGGCAAGTCTTGTATCGGCGCCGGGGAGCACGTCGATACCGACAGCGGCCGCCGAACCGGCAATCATCTGCATGCCGGGCAAGGATCCCGGTCGCCCGGCGTCGGACCTCACCGCGGTAGAGGTTTTCCGGGTCAGTATCGGCGAAATCTTCATCCTGACGCGACCTAACGACGCCAGCTGCTCCCTGCAGCCCGGCAATGACGCGGGAAAACGGAGCGGCGCTCCGCCGTCCTTGAGCAACCGCGAATATCTTGGCCTTGTGGCCGATCAACTGGACCGCCTCAACAATGGCGCGGTTCCTGTCGCCGATATATCCCGCCTGTGGCGTGCCGTCTTCTGGGCGCAGGATGGTCAGGCATAGGTTCATTCGGCCCATGCGACCATCGGTCCCACTCATCGTCATCGCAGGGTTTTTGAGCGCCCTGTCCGCCGCCGCGCCCGGTGTCGTATCCGGTCAGGAGGCCGCGGCCGTTCCCGGCGGCCTCGCACCCGAGGCCGATGCCGACGACCTGGTTCGCGCCGTCGACCTTGCTCTTCGCGGCGAAAGACTGATCGAAGTCGAGGCGTTGTTCGAGCGCCTGGGGCGCATGCCGCTCGATGACAGGCAACGCGGCGACATCGTGTTGCTGCGAGCAGAGTTTATGGTCGCGACCGGTCGCCCCGGCGAAGCGCGGCGGCTTCTGGAAACGCTTGGCGCGGCGGCGCGCGAACAGTGCCGCGTTGTGGCAGCTCTGGCGGCGGCCGACATCCAGACCGATGCCTTCGCCTCTGCAGAAAGGGATTTGCGCGCCGCACAAGGACGCTGCGCGGACGATCCGGTGTACTGGCGTGCGCTGGGCCAGGCCGGCCTCGGACTCCAATTGTCCTCTGCCGCGGTTGATGCCTATCGACGGGCGCTGATCCTCGATCCCGGCAATCATGGCCTCCAAAACGATCTCGCGGTCGCGCTGATCGCCGACGGCAACACTGCTGAGGCGGTCGGACTGCTTGCTGGCATTCTGCGCGAGGCCCCCGACCGGCAGGACGTTGCAATCAACCTTGACTATGCCGGCGCTATCCTTGGCCAAGTTCCGTACCGGCGTCCCGCCGACGACGACGCTTTCTGGAGTCGGCGCCTCCAATACGCGGGATCTGGCGCGCGGCATGCGGGAAGGGCGAAACTTGCCGAGGCGCTCTATGCCCAGGCATTGATGGAAAGCCCCCGCCACGATGAAACACTTTGGCAGCAATATGCAGAGGCGGCCCAACAACGATGATCGACCCTTCGATGCTTATCAAGATCGCATTTGTGACGATCTTGCTTCTGGCCGCCTATTCGGACGCTCGGCGCTATCTGATCCCCAATGTCTATTCTGCCGCGGTGATCCTTCTGTTCATCGCGGCCAAGCTAACGGGTTTCGGCTTTCTGGAGCCCTTGTGGACGCACCTGTTACACTTCGGAATCGCGCTCAGTGTCGGACTTGCGTTGTTCTATTTTCGCTGGTTCGGCGGCGGCGACGTAAAGCTCTATGCGGCGATCGCGCTGTGGTTCGGTATATCGCAAGCCCTTTTATTGTTGCTGATAACGACGGTCACCGGTGCATTGATTGTGGTCGTGCGGATGATCTGGTTCGCGATCGCCACTTCCTTCGGGCGGGATAGCGCGCCGGGTGCCAAAAAGGCCAGGATGTTCGAGCGGCGGATCGCCTACGGCATTGCAATTGCAGCGGGCGGAATTGCCTCGTTGTTCATCGTCTATCCTTGAAGGGAAGCGGTGAGCCGGCGCGCATAGTCTCGACAATGCCCTGCGCGAACATCCAATATTAAGTTTATTGTGCGATGTCCGGCTTCCGAAGGAGACGGACATGAATGCCTTGCAGGCGCATATCGCGCTTCCCGAAGAAACGGCCGATCGTCGCCGTGCCAGTCGCCGCACGCTCAGCCTTGGCGTGCCGGCGACGACGGCCACGCACGAAATGTCCGTCGTCATCAGCAACCTGTCGCGTACCGGGCTGCAGATCGAAACCGACACCGACTTTGCCATCGGCGAGATATTCCTGCTGGTGCTGCCCGAACTGGGTGCGACGCCCGCCCGTGTCCGGTGGCGCGACGCGCAACGGTTCGGTTGCGAGTTTCTGTCGCCTGTAACCAGCAGTGCGGTGAGCGCCGCGCTGCTCAAGGCGCCGCACGACGATGATGCGCCGCTGCCGGTCGCGACCGCGCAATCGCCGCGCGACGGTGAGGACATCTATACCGACCACGCACCGCGTCTGATGCTGTCGGCGGCGATGACGATCCTGTTTTCGGCGGTCGCCATCCTGTTCCTGTTTGCGCTGGCCAGCCTGAGCGTCGGCGCCCGATAAGCGCCCGCTCTGAAGTCGCTCGCGCCAATTGTCGCGCGGCCTTGCTTGCCAACGCCGCTCTTCAATGTCAGCTTACCGCGGGCAGCATTGCGCTCACCCAGGGCCCGAACGGGGTGCGGATTGATGCGCGGCTGCGCGGATCGGGCAAGCTGATCATCGGGACATTGGCGAGCCCGGACCGGCTGGACTTTGGCGCTCTGACCACGATCGATGTCAAAGCCTTCGCCGATCTCTCGCAGGCGTTTCCACGCGTCCGTCCGTTCAAGGGGATGCGCGTTACCCTGGCAATCGACAATCTGCTGAACGAGCGTCAGACCGTCACCAATCTCGCCGGGATCGTGCCGCAGGCGTATCAGCCCGTCCGCCGCGATCCCGTCGGCCGCACCGTGCTGATCGAACTGCGCAAGGTGTTCTGAATGTTATAGACATTCCGGCGACCGGATCTGGCAAACGAGAGCGCCGGGAAGATTCCTGTTTCGGCGTGTCGGTATTTCTGCTAATCTCGCCAGCGACTTATCCGTCGGCGCCGGGCCGGATCGGGCGGGAACTGCAGAGAGCGTTGGAACCGATGGCCGACATTCTTCAGGACGATCAAGTTGTGCGCGCGGTCCGGGACCGGCTGTTCGAACAACTGGCACTTCTCGACAAGCTTGGCGAAAGTCTGGCCGCAATCGAACTCAACTCGGCGATCGAGATACTGAACGAGCGGGTGGGCGACACCGCCAGCGACGCTTCGGTCGATCAACTTCAGCGCGACTATTGCAGCGATTGAGCCCCGCCACCGCACGGTGATCGCCCTGATGGTGCTGCCGTCGCTGGCGAGGGATTTTCGGGATGGTCTGACCGGCCACCGGTTCGCCCACCGGGGCGCAAAACCGGCGGCTGCCCCGGACCATCACCTCAGCGGCATTTAAGCTCGCCACTGTCGATCGCGCGCCCGAGCAATCCGCCGCCTGCCGCGCCGATGATCGTGCCGACCGTGCGGTCGCGGCCACCGTCGAGTTCGCGCCCGACGAGCGCGCCCACCGCTGCGCCGATGATGAGCCCGGCGGTGCCATTGTCGCGCCGGCAGTGATAGCGCCCATCATCGCCGCGCCAGATACGATCCTGGCTCGAGATCCGGCGCGGCTCAAAGTAGCGGCCATCGCGATCGTAGAGCGCCCGTTCCTTCGCGCGCTTGCCGTGCGCGGGCGCCCAGGGCGGGGGATCGGCGAGCGCGGCGGGAGCAGGAAGCGCGAAGGCCGCAAGCGCGGCGATAGCAAGAAATTTCCTCATGGCATGTCTCCTTGGCTTTTTGGCGGCATCGGCGGACCGGCGCCTGAACCGTTCTGAAGGACGTAACGGCAGATAGCGCGATCGGTTCCCGTATCCAAGGCTGACGGGACCAGAATGTGCCTGGTTTTTCGGTTGGCAAGTCAGACGGTGGGGCGGCCTTGCACGAAAAGATGCGCCGGACGGGTCCGGCGCATCTTCGCGAACCCGGCGCGGACTATGCGCCGGGAACGAGACTGGCGGTTCAGCGAAGATCGACCGGTTCGGAGCCGGTCATGAGCGAAATGACCTCCGCTGCCGACGGCGCCGTGGTCGCCGGCGGTGTGACTTCGGGCAGCGACGGATCGGTGCTTTGCACCCGCTGTTTGCGAAATTCGCCGAGCGCCGAGCGCGCAGTTTCGGGGTCGCCCGCCGCAATCGCGGTCTTGATGCTTGCGAGGTCGCCGCGGGCTTTGACGGCCATGGAGGGTTTGGACGTGGACTGTTCGATCGCGCCGAGGCTCGCCTCGGCGGCGGCGAGGTCGCCCCGCACAATGGCGGAGTTCAGCTGGCCGAAATTTGCCGGCTTCGCGCGCGGCGTGGCCGCGATCGCGGCGTTGCGGTGAATGGACATGCTCATATGACGTCTCCTGATGCCTTTTGTCCGAAACATTCGGCTTTTCGGCTCGGGTCCCACCTGCAGCAAGCAATGACCGAATATGGTTAGGGAATGATGAATGGCTGCGGTGCCCGCGATGCCGACTGCCGGGGCTGTCCGGGTCCGGCGCGGTCAGCTTCGGCGCGCCAGCGACCGGGGCAGGTGCGGCCCGGTCACGGTGGACAACCGCGGATCCTTTCCGACAACGCGCAACTTCGGGGCGCCGATGACCGCTTCGGCGGGGGCGCCAAAAAGGAAACCTTGCGCCTGCGGACAGCCCTCCTCAAGGACCATCAGCCGCTGGGCTTCGGTTTCAACGCCTTCGGCGACCACCGGCAGATCGAGGCTGCGGCCGAGACCGACGATGGCGCGAATGATCGAGCGCGCAGATTCGTCGTTGGTCACATGACTGACGAAGCTGCGGTCGATCTTGATCTTGTCGAACGGAAAGGCCTGAAGATTGCTGAGTGAGGAATAGCCGGTGCCGAAATCGTCCATCACAATCCGCACGCCGAGAGCTTTCAAGCGATGGAGCGTGTCGAGTGCGGCGGCGCGGTCGCGCAGCATCACGCTTTCGGTGACTTCGAGTTCGAGCCGCCCGGGCGCCAGACCGCTTTCGGCGAGCACGGCTTCGACGATGGCGGGGAGATTGGGAACCTGAAACTGGACTGCGGACACATTGACCGCAATATTGACGTGCGGCGGCCAGTGCATCGCCGCGGCGCAGGCCTCGCGCAGCACCCACTCGCCGATCGGAATGATCGCACCGACATCCTCGGCGATCGGGACAAATATGTCGGGCTGGATCGGTCCGCGCGTCGGGTGCGCCCAGCGCAGCAACGCCTCATAGCCCATGATCGCCCCGCCTGCGGTGGCAACCAGCGGCTGGAACATGAGGCTGAGCTGGCCGCGGGTGATCGCGTGCCGAAGGTCATGTTCGAGTTCGCGCCGTTCGCGCACGATCCGGTCCATTTCAAGATCGAAGAAGCAGGCCATGCCGCGCCCGCGTTCCTTGGCACGATAGAGTGCGACATCGGCATTGTTGCGGAGCTTTTCGGCGTCGTCTGCGTCGCCGGGGAACAACGCCACCCCGATGCTGACACCGACCGCCATCGGATCGCGCGTAATGTCCATTTCGCGCCGGAACGCGTCGAGGATGGCCTGGGTCAGCCGCCGGGCGTCGCCGATGTCGGTGATGCCGCGCTGGATGATCAGAAACTCGTCACCGCCAATACGTGCGACGATGTCCTGGTCGCTGGTGACGTCACGCAGCAGCGCGGCGACGCGGCACAGGATCGCGTCGCCCGCAGCGTGACCGAACAGGTCGTTCACGGCCTTGAAGCGGTCGAGATCGATCGCGAACAGCGCGAAATGTTCGCTGGTGCGCGCCAGACCCTCGAGCGCCGTCGACAGGCGGGTGCGATTGGGCAGGCCGGTCAGGGCATCATGCGCCGCAAGATGTTCCACCTGTCGCTCGGCGTGTTTGCGGGCGGTCAGATCGCGAACGGCCAGAACCTGGCAACGGCGGCCCCGATATTCGATGTAATGGGCGCTGATCTCGACGAGGAGTTCCTGGCCATCGGCGCGCCGGAAAACGGCTTCGGCAGGGCGGTCGCGCGGCGCATCGAAACCAAGGCCGTCGCTCGGCACGAACCAGTTTGCGACCGCGGTCCCGACGAGGGCTGCGGGGTCGACACCGAGCAAGGCGGCAAGCTGGCCATTGGCCTCGACAATGTGACCATCGCTCGAAATTGCGAGCCCCTCGAGGGTCGCATCGGCTAGCCCGCGCAGGTCTGTCAGCAGGCGGTCCAGGAAGGCGCCGATCAGCGCCAAAATCATCAGACCGAGAGCGGCGGCGACAATCGCGATGACGAGCCAGCCATGGCCGTCGGTCGCAGCGGGCGACATCCGGACGGGGTCCGGCGCGAGGGCCGTCGCCGACATCGCCGTGAAATGGAGGGTGATAACGCCGAAGACGGCAAGGCTTGAGGGCACTGCAATCCGCAGCACGCCGTGCAGGCGCCCGAACAGGATGAAGGCCAGGGTGAAACACAGCGCCACGATCACATAGGCATAAGCGATCGATCCCCAATCATAGCGTACAACCGCTGGCGCGATGATTGCGGCCATGCCCGTGAAATGCATCGTGCCCACGCCACTTGCTGCGACCACACCCGCGCTCAGGCTCTCGCGGACACCGAAGTGGCGGCCGGCAGTCAAAAATGCCAGCCAGAAGCACAGTATCGCGAAAACCGCCGAAGCCGCGGTGAGCCCGGGGTTGAAGCTCATCGGCATCGTTCCCTGGTAGGCGAGCATCGCGATAAAGTGCGTTGCCCAGACGCCAGTTCCGGCAGCCAGGGCCGCAACGGCAAGCCATTGCCGTCGCCGCTCCTCGACACAATCGACCGAACGCTGGAGCAGCAAGAAGAGTGCGGCGCTCCCCAATATCCAGACCAGCGCCGCCAGCAGCACGAGCCGAATATCGTGTTGGAGCCAGATACATTCGATAACCCGGAACATGACGCCCCCCTTTTTGACTTTCCGATCATCGGGGGCGAAGCGTAAAGGCGGGATTAGGATGGTACTTGAGTTCGCTCCAATCTGGATGGTTTGCCGAGCTTCGTTGCGCGGGGATCGAAAATGTCGTCCCGCCATCGCGCGGCGCTATTTCCTGCCCGCATCCACAAAACGCATGATCGCCAAAATCGGCCGCGGCATGTGTTTCGCAGCGCATAAAAAGGTGGTGGCTCGGTGGCCGCTCGACACTTCCAAATGCTGGTCGCGTGATAAGTGTATGTAGTGATCGAATAAATAGTTCATAATGAACCGAATTGGCCTTCTTTATTGTAACTTTATCGTGTCGATGGTAGCTTTGTCTGGCAAAGGATAGTCGGGCTTTGCTGCGTCGAACGTCGGGCAAGCGCGGACTATGCTGCCAGGGGGATATTTTGGACGGGTCCGGAAGCCGTGCTGATTGGCATGAATAGACAATCGGGGGTCATTTTGCAGAGCGGCGTTGGATATAAGTGCGACGCGGTATTTCGCGCGATTGCCGATGGCCATCGCGAAGTCGCTGCGGTCGCTGCGGCAACGCAGCTGCCATCTTCGACGGTCGTTCGCGTCGCGGCGCTCCTGGTGCAACTCGGACATATTCGCGTCGTGCGGGCGCCGTGGTATGAACTGGAAGTGCGAGCTGCCCCAGAGGGATAGCTGTTGGCCCTGTGGACGGCTATCTTTTGCGCCGCCGTGGATCGATTTCATATTTGCATCGATCGAGGCCTTTGCTATTTGGGCACAGCCTTCCCAGTCCGCGCTATTTTGCGCACGAGGCCCAAAGGGTGCCGGTCGCATGGACAATCAATTCGAAACGCTCGGCGCGCTGCGCGTGGTTCGCGATCGCCTGCGCGAGCAACTCGCAATCCTCGACCGGCACGGCGAGGTCACGGCGGCGATCGAACTGAACTCGGCGATCGAGCTGCTCAACGCGCGGGTTGGCGAACCGACGAGCGATGAAGAAACGATGCGCCTGCAGCACGATTATTTTGCCAACTGACGTCGCGGTCGCGAGCCAAGTCGATGGCGATCAGGCTTCGATCGCGTCGAAATAGGCGTCGAGCTTGGCATGTGTTTCGGCACCAAGGTGGACATAGACACGCCGACCGTCGCTGTCGTCGCGGGCGCGGATCACCACCCCCTCGGCGGTCAGTGCCTTGATCCAGCGCAGCGCGGTGGTGGCCGGAACCCCGGAGGCGATGCACAGGCTCGATACCGAGACCAGCTGCGTTTCGTGATGCGCGGCGTAAAGATCGAGCATCATGTCCCACACCGGATCGGCGAAATATTCGGCGCGAAACAGGTCGCTCCGCATCTTGCGCCGCCGGACATATTCACGGACCAGTCGCCCCCGCGCTTCGCTGGTTGGCGGTCGGCGAGGTTTGCCGGTCATGGCGTCGATGGCGGGCGGGTCGGCGGCGTAGCCGATCAGGCCGGCGGCATCGCTCCCCTTCAGGCCTTGCAGAGAAGGGCTGAGCTTGTCGAGCGCATGGCGCAGAAAAGCGATCTGCTGCTCAAGTTCGTCGATGCGCGAGGGGTCTGCGCTATCGCTTGCATCGGTGCTATTCTCACCCATCCGCTGCCCCATATTGCTTCGCTCCCTAAGAAGCTAACGGCATCAGACGTCGCGGATTAAACCCGCGAGCCAACTCCATTTTTCTTATCGAACCAATTGTAGCCCGCGATCAAGGCGATGCAGCCGTTCAATTGATGCCAATATAGCAGTTTCGACCGGCGGCGTCGCGCTAAAGCGTTGCCCGTACCGCGACGATCGCTACCATTTTGCGATTAATTTGGCGGGGATTGCCGCACCGGATGACCCTGGCGGCGCATCAAGTGCGACCGTTCGCATGGGTCGGCGGGCGGCGGGTCAGAAATCGACGTCGATGCGGATCGTGTCGCTGTAACTGCCGGGAGGTGGATTGGGTTGTCCCGGCGCTATTTCGGCCCGGTAGGTGAAGCCTTGTGTCGTGACCGAGTCATAGATGCCCGCATTGTTGTCGGCGTCATCGCTGCTTCTCCGCGCACTGCCGTTCGGACCCCAGCGGTCGGGCGAGCTGGCCGACCGATAGATTTCATAGGCAAGAAAGTCGCCGCCATTTGCCATCCGCCGCACCCCGCCGCCGGGATGATCGCCCTCATCGAGGCCCACCGTATAGGCCGATCCCGCGCTGCAGCGGATGAGTATCGTGCGCGTCACCGGATTGAAACTGCCGACCAGCGGTGCCGATCCAAAATCGAGATCGGGTGCGGTGATGATGCAGTCATTTTCCACAACAAGCTCGACATTGACCCGCACAGCAGTCCCCGCCCCCCAGTTGATCGGGGTAATCAGCGGCACCGGGCGCACAAAACCGGGGCTCGACGAATAGCTGAGGCAAAGCGCTACGCCGAGCGAGCACACCGAATAATACCATCTGAGGTCGAGGTGGCCGCTATAGGTGCCGGCGCGAAGGCCGGGGGTAGGCGACGTACGGATATAGATGGGAATGCTGCTGCTGGTCCCGGAAAAGAGACTGACCAGGCTCAGCGACGAGAGATTCTGGAAGTTGCCAACGGTGAGCGGCGTCCCGTTCGGCGTCAGCGACGCGATGTAGCCAATCGTGCTGCCGCCCGGACCGGAGAGGGTGAAGGTAGAGGCATCGACGCGCAAACCGACATAGTGGGTGGTGAGTGCGGCCAGCAATATGTCGCACTGCAGTCCTGCTGACCCGCTGCTCTGCTGGACATCGGTTGCAAGCGTGTAGCTGCTGTGGCTGCCGAGGCTGGTGTTCGTGGTCGATGTCGTGCAGGCATGGGCGGTGTCCGGCACCGCGAGTGCAAGCGCGGCAACGGCGACGGCGGCGAGCGGCCAGCGCTTTCCTAGCGGCATATCAACTCTCCCAGGTCGGCAACGGGCGCCGTCGCGTTCGCGGCGCTTGCCGGAAGGCCGGCGGTTTCGGCGCGGCAGCTGGTTCCATCGGGCAGCATGACGCGGATCGCGCCGGTCTGTGCCCCTCCCGTTGCGCCAAGATCATCGATATACAGGAGACCGTCCCAACCGACGATGGCCTGGGCGTCCCCGATGCGGACCTGTGTCCCGGCCGGCACGGCGGCACCGCCGGCGTCCTTCAGGACCGCGCGGGCCGCCTGCCGTCGTTCGACCGCAAAGCGTACGACATGGCCGCTGCCGGCGGCGACGGCGGCGCGTTGCTCGACTACCGGCACGTGCACATCGGCAGGGAGGGACAGGGGATCGATCGTGTATTTGGCGGGATAATAGGCGCTTGCCCAGGGAATGAGCAGCTGGCCGTTGCCGTTGGTCGTGCCGACAAGCTGATTTTCATAATGCACCGGGATACCGGGCTCGCCGCCGGTGTTCACCACGACGAAGGCATCGGCGACGCGATTGGCGGCGAACAGTGCATTGTCGATGACAATGAGCGATCCGCTGGCACCAAACCAGCCCGTCACATCGTCCGAGCCATAGGCGCCCGCGCTGAACTGAACCGGATCGGTCCGCCAGGTCATGTCGCCGCGAAGATAGAGATCGCCCCCCGCGCCGCCCGCCGCGCTGGCACTCCAGCCGAAGCCGCCCGCGACAGGCACTGCGCGGCTGTAGTCGGCGCGCCAGCCGAGCCCCGTTTCAGGCGCATCGATCAGGCTGGCCGCCATTGTTCCGGCACGGCCGCCAAGTGGCAGCGTGACCGTGAGCGCGCCCGACCAGCTGCGCTCTTCGAACTCGCGGCTCGCGGTGGCGTTCAGGCGGCTGCCTTGCCACAGCGGCATCGACCAGCTGGCGTTGGCAAGCCGCGCATCTGCCCCGAATTGCTGCCTGATGTCGAAATAGCCGAGGCCGAGCGTGCCGGCGCGGCCGAGAGACAGGCTGAGTGTCGCCGCGGTAATGTGCTCCCAGCCGCGACTGCGGCGATCGAGAAGCCCCAGATCGACATAATCGGCACTGCGCCGGCTGTGCCGAAGCCCGACCGAGAGGCCGCGCGTCTGATAGTCATATCCCAGCACCAGCTCGCCGCCGCTGGCGCCGTCGTTCCGGAAACTGCGGCTGTACGCGGCGCTCAATGTTCCGACCTTGCCGAGGCGCACAACGCCGCCGCCGCCGGCCAGCTGCATATCGGCGGCGATTTCGGCGCGCACCTCGAGCGTAATGGCATCGGTGACGCCGTGTCGCGCCGAGGCGCTAGCCGCGACGCCGCCATAGTCGAAGTTGCGGGTACCGTAGTTTTCGCGGAACGCGCCGAAGGCAACGGCAAAGTCGGTAAGGCCCGGGCGCAGCAGCGCGCTCGATACATAGAAGGGGAGACTTGTCGCAACGCTGCGGCCCTGCATGTCGGTGACGATCAGATTGGCTTCGCCATAACCATTGATCGGTGGCAGCGTCTGAAGCTCGAAGGGGCCGGGATTGACGGCGCCGCCCGCGATACTCTGGCCGTTCAGGAGCATCTCGACGGTCGAGGGCAGGGCGGCGCTGCCCTTGAACTGCGGCAACGGGTAGGTGACGACATCCGGTCGCACGGAAAAATCGCGCGAAACCTGGATGCCGCCGAGCCGGATTGCCGAGGCCCAGGGCAGGGTGCGGGTGATAAAATCGCCCGCCTCGATCGTGGTGGCCGTGGCTTCGTCCGAGCGGCGGAAATAGGTGTCGTAGCGGATATAGCCCTTGCCGGCATTGGTGCGCAATGCGCCGCTGGTCGAGACAATCCCTGCGCCGCTGAAAAACCGGGCTTCGTGGTAGATTGATGCCTGAACCGATTTGCCCGCCCCGCTGCTCACATAGACGTCGTAATTGAGAAGGGCGCCCATGTCGTAGCTTGCAGGCGTGAATTTCCGCTTCTTTCCCCCAAGCTGCTGCTTTGGAAGGAATTCAGGCGATACGGTGAGATAGAGACGCTGGCGCGGCGCATCATAGTCGGCGCTAACCCCCTCAAGATCGTCGAGGAACGTCGTCGCGCCCGCACCGGCGGCGGCGGGCAGTTGCAAACCGACGTCGCGCAGATCGACCCGGCGAAGTTCGAAGCGGCCCTCGCGCGTGAAAACCGGGACGACCCGGCCCGAGGCCACCCCGTTGACGACGAGCTCCAGCTCCAGCTGCTGCGGGACGCGCCGCGCACCGGCAAGGTCGAGATTTTTCGGCGGTGGCGGCAGGTCGGCGTAGGACGCCGGCCCCGTCGTCATGGCATGGAGCGACGAAGGCAGACAAAGCACGGCGGCGCCGATGAAACCGGCGCGCCGCGCTTTGCGCCAGGGGGGGGCAACGGTCATCGACCAGATCAGTCTGGCAGGCGCTCAAGGCGTGCGCGCGGGCCGCCGTTGACCACCGCGACCAACGCACTGGCCGCGGGGGTGCCTGCGGGAAGCGGCCAGCGCATCGTCGCGCCGGCAAGCACATAGCCAAACAGGCCCTTGCCCGGGGGGGTATCGTCGCCGGCCGGCACGGCGCCGCCGGCAAAGCCGACGTCAGTGAGCCGGGCGTGGATGACGCCCATGTTGCGGATTTCAAGCTGGCGTTCGTTGCCGCTGCCGACAATACGCCACGCCAGCTGGTGGTCGGTGCCTGCCGGGGCCTTGGCGGCGGAATGCGCCATTCCAGCGCCATAAACGAAAAGCGGCAGCGAGTAGCGCATCCGGAAACTCACGGCGGCGCCGCCTGTGCTCGCTGGCGAGGCGGTGGGAATCTCGTCAACCACGACCCGGAACGCCTGTTCGCGGCCGACAGGGGTTGGCATCGTGCGCGTCAACCGCACAAGTTGCTTCGCGCCCGGTGCGATGGTGACGATTGGCGGCGTTCCCAATATCGTTTCCTGCGGCGCGTAGGCGTTTTTCCCGCCGTCCTGCGACCAGGCATAGATGCGGACCTGCAGGGTGATCGGCGCCTTGCCGGGATTTTCGAGCCATAAGGCGGTGGCGCGGGCATCGGCCTCGATGACCGGATCGACCGGCCAGATCAGGATAGAGCCGGCCTGTGCCGCCGCCGGACGCGCCTCGGCGACCAGCAGCACGATGGCAAGGATCAGCAGGAGGATTGGAATCAGGCCCGATCGGGTTGTTTGCGCCTTGTTCATCCATCCATCCTCACCAGGTCAGCGTGACGGTCAGCGTGTCGCTGTAGGTGCCGGGCGGCAGCGCCCCCGGCAGAGTCAACCTGGCGAAAAGCGGCAGGCGGACGTCGTCGCTGTTAACCGGTGTCACCGCCACCGAAGCGCTGCCACCGATTGCAATCGGCAGCGTGCATCCGGCATCGCGGCAGACCGCATAGGCGATACGCGCACCGCTGTTCGCGCCGAGCTGAAGATGTCGCGCGCCCGCGACGGCATGGTCGCCGCCATCGACGCTCATTGCCAGCGCGATGCCGGGCGTGCAGCGGAGCCGGATTGTCTGATTGCTTGTCGTCGATGCACTATGGGTGGCGGTCGAGAAGGTCGAATCGCTGCCGAAATCGAGCGTCCCGATGGTGCCAGCATGACCGCTTGCGCCGAGGCCGTCGACCAGGCAACCCGATGTGACGGTCGCCGCGACATCGAATTGGGCCGTCGTCTCGGCATGGGCCGGAGAAAAAAGGCCGCCCCCGCTCGCGACCACAGCGAGGAGGGCGGCGAACGCCCGACGCGCGGGCTCCAAAGTGTCCGCCATGTGTAGGGTCATGACGGTGCGCCGGGCGGAGGACATGACGTTTCCTAGAGTTCGAGCACGACGGTGATGACATCGCCGTAGGCACCGGTCACGAGCGCGGCCTCGCCGAAAGCGCGGCCATAGACATTGACGGTCTGCGCGGCGCCGCTGGCCGAAAGGCTGATGTCGCCGCCGATCGGTATGATCGTCGTGCGCCCCGCGTCCGAATACAGATTGTAGGTCACGAACTGGCCCGCGGTGCTGCCGTGCGCCATGGCACGGAGGCCCGGGCCGGCGCCTTCGCCATCATTCTCGCCGGCGTCGAACGACAGGACGGGCGTGATGCCGGGACTGCACTGGATCGACAATGCTCCGCCCCCACCGTTCAGCACCTGACCATCGGCGACGCCAAACAACGTGTTCTGCGTCCCGAAATCAAGATTGCCGAAGTCCGCGCCGGCGGCCCCGTCCGCCAAATTCTGGCCGTTGATGATGCAGCCCGCATTGAGCGTGATCGTGGCATCAACGCTGCCCGTGATGTCGGCGTGGGCTGGCATCGCAGTGAACAGCGCGGTTCCAATCCCAAGCGCTGGCAGGAGGATGTTGCGCATTGCTTTTCGTCCCTCATCTAGAGCGTTCGGTTTCCGACGCCGAAACGTCGTTGGCCTGCATTCGGCATAGGATGGGGGGCTTAACCATAAGCTTCGCGAAGGAAGCAAACTGGACCAAATTGGAGCAACTGGCAGCATCGGCGCATGCCGCCACAGGGTCGGCCAGGTGGCTGAAACGCTGAGGCTATGCGGCTGCACGCGTCTGGAATGCGACCGCAAAAAGGTTCAATTTGGAGGAAGTTTCCTGTGTGATCGATCAATGGTGCTGCCGCACCGAACGCCTTGACGTCACATTGAAGCGACGAAACGCGCCTCTGTCCGGATCGTGGAGAATGACCTTTGGCAATCGGACGTGATTGGAGGCTTCAGTCGTGCGATGGCGCCAATCTATCTGGCGGATCGAGCATGCTGCGGCCGCACCAGTGAGCCGAAACGGCGGTGCTGGACGCGTTGGGGGACAAAACTCCCGGGGTGAGATGCAAATTCATCCGCCACACCGAAACGCGGCCTGTCCGCGAAGGGGCCGACCCTTTTGCCATTTCCAGCGTAAACAGATAAGGCGGCCCAACAGGTGGGCCCAAGAAATTAAATTCATTTTTTCAATGATTTAATTTAAATTTTGGTGCGGTCGAGAAGACTCGAACTTCCACGGCCTTTCGGCCACAACGACCTCAACGTTGCGCGTCTACCAGTTCCGCCACGACCGCACATCATGATGGGGCCGAACGGGTCCGGCTCCGGGTAGGAGCGGGCGCCTAGCAAAGCTTTTGGGGCGATGCAAGCGAGCTTCGCTGCATTTATTTTTGCGGGTGCGAAGACGCGCCGCCGCTGGCCACCCGCGCTGCGCGCCGCGTGTCATCGATCGGACTCAAAAGAGTCACGCATCTGTCACGGCTCTGGCGTCAGACCGTCATCGAATCACCCTAGTGGCGGCGTCACCGGGGGCGAAACATCGTTCACCGGTGATTTTTCATCAGGGGCGCCGCTCGACCGATTTGGGGGCGCACACCGGGAACGGAGATTTTCATGGCGGCTTTCGCACGCGTTCGTATGGTCATGCTCAGCGGCGTGGCCTGTTCTATCCTCGCCGCCTGCGGTGCTGACATATGATGAGGCGGTGGAGGCGGCGTACCGAGAGGATCTCGACTGGAT
>JAEMRT010000061.1 GCA_016463225.1 Sphingopyxis sp.
GCACATTCTACAAGCAGGTGATTGGCACCGCGTTCATTGCCGATCTCGAACTCGGATATGACATCACCGACGAGCTGACGCTCTCGATCGGCGGCAATAATCTGTTCAACAAGCGGCCGCCGACCGTCGCGCTCGTTCCGGGGACGACCAACTCGACCTTGGTCAACGGCGGCAATGTTCTCGACGCGCCGCTGACCTTCAGCCCGTACGGGATCAATGGCGGCTATTATTATGGGCGCGTAAATTTCAAATTCTGACGGAGGGGGAATCGGCATGGAGCTCCAGGGGCTCCATGCCGAACCGCCGCAAACTGTGGAGAGTGAGCATGAAAGCCTTGAGTATCCTGATCGCCGCGTCGCTGCTCGGCGGGACCGCCACCGCCGCGGAGCCCGCGCCGCCCGCAATCGTGCGCCACACCAATCCGGCGCCCGCCATCATATTGGGCGGCGTCACCCTTCCGCCGGGCGCCGAGATCGTGCTTCTGAGCGGCCAGCTCGCCTCCCCGATCGATCCGGCCAAAACCGACAGCATCGAGGCATTCGGCGACACCAAAACCCAGACGATCAGCACCTTCAACAAGATCAAGGCCGCGCTGGAGAAACTCGGCTATTCGATGTCCGACATCGTCAAGCTGACGGTGTTCGTCACCGGCGACCCGAAACTCGGCGGCAAGATGGACTTCGCGGGCTTCAACGCCGGCTATAAGGAATTCTTCGGCACCGCCGAGAACCCCAATCTGGTCGCCCGCTCGACCGTGCAGGTTGCCGGACTTGCCGGCCCGAACTTCTTGATCGAGATCGAAGCGATTGCCGCGAAGGTTCCTTAGTGCTCCCACGCCGAAGGCGACACCCGCAGTGCGTCGTCTGCCGCGCACAGGATAGATTTTATTGGACATCGGCAAGCAAGCCTGCCCCGACATAGGCCAGCTTAGGACATAAAAAGGTGGCAGATCTTCGGATTTCGCGGCTTTTGATGATTATCAGCTTGCTCCGCGTGACCAACGGCTAAGCACACGAAGACCAGACGCTCGGATTCGTGCTTCTTCAAATGGAGATACGATATGAGCAATGGTCTTTTGCGTCCTGCCGCGCCGTACCCGCCTTCGAACAAAGGTAGCCAATCGAGCGTACCGGAATTTCGGAAGGGCATCAGCCTGTGACGGCCGCCACCCGCACCGAGCGCATCAGCAGGCTGCCCGCCTTCAGACTTCCCTCGTTTGGCGTCCAGGTCTTCTTGGGACTGGCGCTTGGTGTCGCAATCGGCTTCTGGGCGCGGGACCTTGGCGAGGGCCATGCGCTCGGAGAGGCGCTACACACAGTGGGGTCGATCTTCGTCCAGCTGCTTCGCGTGCTCGTCCCGCCCCTCGTATTCACCGCGATCGTGGCCTCGATCGCCGCGCTCAAGGATCTTGCGAACGCCGCAAGGCTCGTCGTCCAGACTCTCCTCTGGTTTGCGGCAACAGCGCTGATCGCCGTGCTCATCGGGATCGCGCTCGGCCTTCTCCTCGAGCCGGGGCTGCGCTCCGGCGTCGATCCGGCGAGCGCGGCACTCCCCTCCTCGACCGGCAGCTGGCTCGATTTCCTCAAAGGCCTGGTTCCGGCAAATTTCCTCGGACTCGCGGCTGCTACCAAGCTCGCCGACGAGGGCGCGGCAACGACGCTGTCATTTAACGTGCTGCAGATCATCGTCCTCGCCATCGCTATCGGCGCTGCTGCGGTTCGTGCGGGGCCGGCGGGCGAACCCTTCCTCGCCTTCAACGCGTCCGTCCTCGCGATCTTCAAGCGGCTACTCTTTTGGGTCATCCGCCTGACCCCGATCGGCACCGCGGCGCTGATCGGCGATGCGATCGCACGCTATGGCTGGTACGCGCTCGGCTCACTCAGCCAGTTCGCGGTCGCCGTCTATGCAGGACTGCTGCTCGTCATCGCCCTGGTCTATCCACTGCTTCTTTGGGCGAATGGCCTGTCACCGCTTCATTTCTTCCGCAGCGTCTGGCCCGCAATCGAGCTTGGCTTCGTGTCGCGCTCGTCGATCGGCACGCTCCCCGTGACGCAGCAAGTCACCGAGCAGGGTCTCGGCGTGCCGCCCGCCTATGCGGCGTTCGCGGTGCCTCTCGGCGCCACCACGAAGATGGACGGCTGCGCGGCGATCTATCCTGCCATAGCGGCGATCTTCGTCGCACAATTCTATGGCGTCGTGCTCGGCGTCGACGATTATCTGCTGATCATCCTTGTGTCCGTCCTGGGGTCAGCTGCGACCGCCGGCCTCACCGGCGCCACCGTGATGCTGACCCTGACGCTCTCGACGCTCGGTCTGCCACTCGAAGGTGCGGGGCTGCTACTTGCGATCGATCCCATCCTCGATATGGGCAGAACCGCCGTCAACGTAGCGGGCCAAGCGCTAGTGCCGACGATAGTGGCCAAGCGCGCTGGCCTGATCAAGCATGATGGTCCGGAGGCATCGGTCGAGATCCGGGATTTGACTGCCTAGCTTCGCGCCCCGTTTTAATGCCCTTCGCGTTGGGAACCGCGCCGCGAGCGCTCTTTCGTTGCTTATAGAGGGCGTCGCAGGCGCCAACTCCGATACCTGCATATTCCAAAAGGAATCCCGCACATCCGGCCTTAAGAAATCACTGTCTTCTGTCGCGGCTGCAGTAGCGGCCTAATAGCGGCAATCTCGTCGAACAGCGTAACAACTGCGGCCACGGACAACAGCGATTGAACCCGCTACAAAAGCTGCGAGCTCAATCGCTGTTCGGCTCGGCTTGGCTGACTACAGACCGGCGGCTTTGGATTGTGCCAACGCTAGACGACGCGCCCATCCGCGGTCGCGAAACACCAAGCCAAGTTATACTCACGCCTGTACCCAACAAGAGAAAGGGCTCAACAACTGCCCAATCTCGGTGCGATACTGCGGACGGCGCAGGAGGCATTCAGGGCGCGCCGCGTCGTTTAGGAACCGCGGCCCGTCTGCCCGAGCGCTGCCAGAATGGAACGCGTTCGGGTCCGGAAGGAAGGCCTCCGCGGTGTCGCGTGGCCTGGTCTCCGATTGCTGGCAGGCTCGGCGAGCGGATATCGACCTTCTCATCCGCATGCACCTGGGCCTTGGGTGGCTGAAGGAACACTTGGTCGGCCCAATGCTGAAGCATTCGCCGACGCGGCGTGAGATAAAGCGCGCTATTATACGCCCCCCGCACCTCGTCTTCGTCGACATGAGCCAAGGCCATCTCGATCCAGTCCGGCCGATAGCATTCCGCTTCATTTGCCCAAGTCGAGCCGAGTCCCCGGAAACCGTGGATTGTCTGCTTTCCTAGATAGCCCAGCCGATAGCAGGCGTAGATCATCGTGTTTTCCGAGATCGGCTTACCTGGCTTCTCACCGGGGAAGACGAAGCGATCGTTCGACGCGCGCTTGCGGCGCAGCAACATCTCGGCGACCTGCGAGGAGAGCGGCACCAGATGCTCGCGCTCCATCTTCATTCGCTCGGGGGATATGCGCCAAAGCGCGTTCTCGCTCCCTAGTTCCTCAAACTCGTCCCACTCGCAAAAGCGTGTTTCGCTCGTCCGGGCCCAGGTGAGCAAGGTGAACAGCATGGCATCGCGGGTCGTCTCGCGCCGGCGGCTGTCCGCCTCGCCGTCATAGGTCTGGATCGCCTTCACAAGGCCTGGGAGCTCGGCGAGCGAGACCCTCGCCCTATGCCGCACTTTGGGCTTGGGCCTCAGCGCATCGTTGAGACTGACGGTCGGATCGATTGTCGCCCAGCCGCTCGCAATCGCGAAACGGAACACCTGCCCGATCCCCTGCTTGAGCCGCCGACTGATATCGAGCGCGCCGCGTGCCTCGACCACACGGATCACCTCCAAAATCTCGGGCGCATCGATCTCGTCGATGGGCCGCGCGCCCAAGGCCGGAAAGGCGTCGCGCTCCATGCGGCGGATGACACGGCTGGCATGGGCTTCGTCGAGGCTTTCGGCGCGATTGGCATGCCATGCCCGGGCGATGGGTTCAAACGTTGTCGGTGCGTCAGGCCGAGTTAGCGAGGTGCCCGGATCGACGCCTTCTTTGAGCGAGGCCTTGGCATCGCTTCGCTTCTGCCTTGCCGCGGCCGCCCCAACTTCCGGGTATTTCCCAAAGTTCAGCACCTTCTCCTTGCCATCGAAATGATATTTCAGCCGCCAAAGCTTGGTGCCGCCGGGCTGCACGAGGAGGTACAGACCCCGGCCGTCGAACAGCTTGTAGGGGCGCTTGCGAGGAGTCGCATATTTGATCTCAAGATCGGTCAGGGGCATTTTGGGGCTAGCCTGTAGTTGATACAGGGTAATTCTAGCCCCTATTTTTCGCAAAAATCAAATCGCTGTGGACGGAATCAGACGGACGTGTCCGGACTAAAACGACCCGCGTCGGACGCCAGAAACATTTGATTTTATTGGACAAAAAGACACCGGCGGACGGTGACGGACTTTTGTGGATTTTGGGACTTGGTAGCGGAGGAGGGACTCGAACCCCCGACACGCGGATTATGATTCCGCTGCTCTAACCAGCTGAGCTACTCCGCCCCGAAGGGTCGCCGCGACGGGCGAGCAGCGCCTATAGGCAGGGTGTCGGCGCTGGTCAATATCATGTACGCGACCCGCGAAAATTCCGTGCGAAGGCGGCTTCCCACGGGCCGCCGCGATAATGATGCGCGGCGATGCCGGTGATGGTCAGCGGTCGCGGCTGGAAATCAGCGGCGAGTTCGGCCAGCAGCGCGTGGGCTTCGCTGGCAGTCACCTTGTTCTGGACGGTGATGTGGAGCCGCGGTGTCCCCTGGTCCTGCGCGGTCAGCATGCCGGTGAAATGCTCGGCGATCCGCGAGCGGATCGCCAGCAGCTCGGGGCTGTCGATGCGATAGGCCACCCCTTTGCCGAGCGAATAGAGCTCGCGTAGCCGCGCGGCGGGCGGCGGGGTGTCGGCGACGATGCGGCGGATCAGCCCGTCGAGTTCGCTCAGCGCCGACGGCGGCAGCTGATGGAACAGCGTGATATGCGCCGCCAGATGGTTGCGCTCGGGCGGGAAATGCGCGGCGCGCAGACTGTCGAAGATACGCTGGTCGGCCGCACCCATCGTCGCGGTCACGATGATGGGTGCGGCGCCAGCGGCCCGGATGGGAGGGGGGATGGCCGGGCCGCTTGTCAGATCAGGCCGCCTGCGAAAGCTTGCCGCGATACGGGTTCGCCTTCACCCATTCGAGCGCCTTTTCAGGGGTCGATTCGACATAGGGATCGGCGTCGGTGCCAATGTCGTTGATGCCGGGTTCGACGAACATCTGGACGACGACGCCGTCATCGACGATCGCGGTGTAGCGCCAGCTGCGCATGCCGAAGCCGACGTGATCCTTGTTGATCAACATGCCCATGCGGCGCGTGAAGGCGCCCGAGCCGTCGGGGACCATCTTGACGTTCTGGACGCCCAGGCTCTTGCCCCAGTTGTACATCACGAACGCATCGTTGACGCTGATGCAATGGATGTCGGCGACGCCCTCGGCCACGAAATCGCCATAGAGGCGCTCGAAACCCGGGCACTGCTCGTTCGAGCAGGTCGGAGTGTAGGCGCCGGGCAGGCCGAACAGGATGTGGCGGCCGGTGCCGAAGGCTTCGCCGGTGTCGACGTCCTGCCAGCGGAACGGGTTCGGGCCGTCGACGGCTTCGTCGCGGACGCGCGTCTTGAGCGTCACGGCGGGAACGGGCTGATTGATCATGGGAGAGAATCCTTTCTGTGGGGATTTTTGTGCGGCGCACCAAGAGCAGACCAGCGCCGCGAGGTCAAATCGAGTTGGCCGCTTTGATTGATCGAGTCAGGCGATCAGAGCGTCGCCCAGAAGCGATGCAGCGCCGCCGCGACCTCTGCGGGTCGCTCGGCAATCGCCCAATGCCCTGCTCCGTCGATGATGGTGAGCGGGATGTCGGTGTTGGCGCTGAAGCGCTGCGCGACCGACAGTTGTACATATGGGTCGTCGGCGCCCCAGATCAACGCCCCCTGCGCGGGCAATTTGCCAATATCGCGCGCCCAGTCATGCTCGAAACTCAGCCCCTTGGCCGAGCGATAGAGTTTCAGGATCGCGCGGCGCTTGTCCTTGTTCTGCCACTGTTCGGCCTCTTCGGCGGCGATGCCGGCGGGCATGCCCTGCGCCGCGAGACCCTCGGCGAGCTTCGCGGGTTTGCTCAGCGCCATGAAGATTTCGCCGAGGATCGGGGTGTTCCAGATCCGCGCGACGCGGTGGCCGCGATAGTCGGGATCGATCACCGCGTTCGAGATCGCCCAACTGCGGAGCAAATCGGGGCGTAGCATCGCGACGCGCTGCGCGATCAGGGCGCCCCAGTCGTGGCCGACGATATCGATTGGGCCGTGCGCGGCGAACAAAGCTTCGGCCTGTCCAATCGCCCAATCGGCATAGGCTTCCTTGGTCGCCGGGAAGCCCGCAGGGAGCGGCGCCGAAAAACCGGGGAGCGCGGGAACCGCGACCGGCGTGTCGCCCAGATCGAGCGCGGCGAGGAGCGGGCGCCAGATCGCGGGGCTGTCGGGAACGCCGTGGAGGAAGAGTTTTGCGGTAGTCACATATCCCTCCGTAGGTCAGCGCCTACTCGATCTCTCCGCGGTCGCGCCGCAGCTGATACCATTTTTGCACGTTCGCGTTATGCTCGGACAGCGTGCGCGCAAAGATGTGACCGCCGTCGCCCTTGGCGACGAAGAACAGATAGTCGGTCGGCTCGGGGTCGAGCACCGCTGCGATCGAGGCTTTGCCGGGATTGGCGATCGGCCCCTGCGGCAGCCCGATCATGCTGTACGTGTTATAGCCGTTCACCGCCTGGATTTCGGAGCGCAGGATACGGCGGCCGAGCGGTTTGCCCTTGGTGAGCGGGTAGATGATCGTCGGATCGGCCTGCAGCCGCATGCCGACCGCGAGCCGGTTGGTATAGACCCCGGCGACGGTGCGGCGCTCGGCGGGAACGCCGGTTTCTTTCTCAACGATCGAGGCGAGCGTCAGCGCTTCGTTGCGGTCCTTGGCAGCGGTGCGCGGGGTGCGTTTGGCCCACAGCTCATTGAAGGCCTTGTCCATCGCCGCCTGCATCCGTTTGACCACTGCGGCGCGGCTTTCGCCGGTGGTAAAGGCGTAGCTGTCGGGCAGGATGCTGCCTTCGGCAGGCACGGGGATTTCACCGGTCAGCCGCTTTTCAGCCATCAGCCGGTCCCAGACCATGATCGACGGCATGCCTTCGGGGATCATCACGAGACGCTGGATCGTCTTGCCCGACTGGAACAGTTTGAGGATGTCGCCCGCGTCCATCCCCTTTTCGATCTTGTATTCGCCGGGTTTGATCGGATCGTCAGAGGCGAAGAAGCGCGCTTCGTTGCGAAAGCTGGAAGCCGAGACCGCTCCTGCCGTTTCAAGGATCTCGCCGGCTTTGGCGATGCTCGCGCCCTGCGGGATCACGACGACGGTGTCCTGTGGCGCGCCGCCCGAGCAGGCAGCGAGGAGCAGGGCCAAGATTGCCATCGTCAGCCAGCGGAACGGATGCACCTGATTCTCCCGTCAGTCGGATGCCGCTGCTTAAAGCCACAAAAGCCCCGCATGCGCAGCGTCTTTTTGTGTCCTTTGTGGCTTTAAGCGAAGCCTCGGCAAGCTCCAGAATGCTAGAGCATGGCGGCACAATGTAGGAAAGGGGTTTTGTTCCTCCCTGTGGCGAAGCCATGGGGAGGTGGCAGCGCGTAGCGCTGACGGAGGGGCTTTGGCGCTACCGTCTTTGCCCCTCCACCACGCCCTTCGGGCGCGGTCCCCCTCCCCATGGCTTCGCCACAGGGAGGATATTAGTTTAACCGATCGCCTTGACGATCACGCTGGCGTTGGTGCCGCCAAAGCCGAAGCTGTTGTTCAGCGCCGCCTTCACCGGACGCTTCTTCGCCGTGTGCGGAACCAGGTCGACGCCTTCGGTGCCTTCGTCGGGATTGTCGAGATTGAGCGTCGGCGGGACGATCTGGTCGCGGATAGCGAGGATGCAGAAGATCGTCTCGACCGCACCGGCGCCGCCGAGCAGATGGCCGATCGCCGATTTGGTCGAGCTCATCGACACGGTACCGATCGCGTCGCCGAACAGGCGCTTTACCGCGCCGAGTTCGATCGTGTCGGCCATCGTCGAGGTGCCGTGGGCGTTGATATAGTCGATGTCTGCCGGGGTCATGCCCGCCTTCTTGAGCGCCATTTCCATCGAGCGGAATGCGCCCGACCCATCGGGATGCGGGGCGGTGACGTGATAAGCGTCGCCCGAAAGGCCGTAGCCGACGACTTCGGCGTAAATCTTGGCGCCGCGCGCCTTGGCATGCTCATATTCCTCGAGCACGACGACCCCGGCGCCCTCGCCCATCACAAAACCGTCGCGGTCCTTGTCATAGGGGCGGCTCGCCGCTTCGGGGCGGTCGTTATAGCTCATGTTGAGCGCGCGTGCCTGTGCGAAGCCCGCGATGCCGATCGGGCAGATCGTCGCCTCGGCGCCGCCCGCGAGCATGATGTCAGCGTCGTCGTCGCGGATCATCCGCGCCGCGTCGCCAATCGAATGGGCACCGGTCGAGCAGGCGGTGACGACGGCGTGGTTCGGCCCCATCAGGCCATATTTGATGCTGACCTGCCCCGAGATCAGGTTGATCAGGCGGCCGTGGACGAAATGCGGGCTGACCCGGCCCGGCCCCTTTTCGGCGAGCAGCAGGCTTTCGCTTTCGATCCCCGGCAGGCCGCCGATGCCCGACCCGATCGAGCAACCGGCGCGCAGCTTCATCTCGTCGGTCATATCTTCGAGGCCAGCATCCTCGATCGCCTGCCCCGCGGCGTCGATGCCAAAGATGATGAACGGATCGACCTGGCGCTGCACCTTGTGATCGACGCGCTTGCCGGGGTCGAAACCATATTCATGGTCCGGACCCTTCACCTCGCACGCGATCGTGCATTTATAGTCGGAGGCGTCGAAATGGGTGATCTGACCGGCGCCCGATTTGCCGGCGAGCAGATTGGCCCACACGGTTTCCACATCGGCGCCCAGCGGCGTCACCAAACCCAATCCCGTCACCACAACCCGGCGCATAGTCTGTCCTTTCGTCGGCCCCCTTTCCCCCGGGGACCAGCATCACATCTGTTGGCGCGCTTTTAGCGAAAGCTGGGCCAAAAAAAAGCTTCCCGATCCCTGCACGCGAGCGCTCGGGACCGGGAAGCCGGAAACGCGTGGGCAGCGTCGCCGCCGCGTCCGGCTGGGCCGGACCGCAGGGGTTTAGCCCTTGTTCGCTTCGATATAGTCGATCGCATCCTTGACGGTGGCGATCTTTTCCGCCGCGTCGTCGGGGATTTCGACACCGAATTCTTCTTCGAACGCCATCACCAGTTCGACGATGTCGAGGCTGTCGGCACCCAGATCATCGATGAAGCTCGCTTCTTCGGTAACCTTGTCGGCTTCGACGCCCAGATGTTCGACGACGATCTTCTTAACCTTTTCGGCCGAATCGCTCATGCGCTATTCCTTTTCTGACTAAGCCGTGAATGTTGGAAATTGCCCTAGTGTCCGTGGACGGGGCTGGCAAGAGGGCTGGTATCGACCAGTTCCTCCTCCGCCGCGCTATAGGCGGAACGCTTCCCTTTCTGTCCGTCCGGCACCTGGGTCACGAAATAGGCGGTCCCGGTGCCCGCTTCAAGATCGTACCAGAGGCCCGAACGCAATCCATAGGCATCGCCCGAGTGGCCGAGCCGCCGCCGCCCGTCGCCGAACAGGTCGTCGCGGCACCCCAGCCCGGTCGCGGCGCCGCTGCCCGTACTGTGCATTGCGGCGCCATATTCGCAGAAAAACCCGCCGGTCCCCTCGCCCGTCGTCGGGCGGACGGGGGTCATGCTCTCCAGTCGGGCGAGGCTGTCGGCGGTCAGAAAATTGTCGCCCCGGCGCAACAACATGACGCCGATCCGCGCCAGTCCGTTCGCCGATATGCGCAGCCCGCCTTGCGGACTGAAGCCCGCGCCATGGCGGGCGAGCCGGTAGGTGCCGAGGTCGCAACTGCCGTCGCTTGCCGGAACGACGGGACAGGCGGGGCGAACACCCTTCATGTCGTCGCGCACGACCGAACCGTCGGCGCCGTACAGCACCACCGCGCGCGCCACCGCGGCGTCGCTGCACGTCGGCCAGTTGAAACAGGCGTCAATGCCCAGCGGGCGCAGCACCAGTCGCGTCATCGCCCGATCGAACCGCTCGCCCGTCGCGCCTTCGATCACCGCGGCAACGACCGGATAGTTGAGATTGGCATAGATGAAATCGCCGCCCGGGCGGCGCGGCGTGTCCCATGCCGCCGGGTTCCGGAGCGCCGTTTCCAGATCGGCGTCCAGCGGCAGCGCATAATCAACCCGATCGGCCAGCCCGGACCGATGGCCCAGCAACTGCGCCAAGGTAAGCGGCTGTTCGGGATAAGCGGGATGGCGAAGCCGCCAGCCGAGATAGTCGGAGACATCGCGGTCGAGATCGAGGCGTCCCTCCTCAACCAGACGCAGCACGCCGAGCGCGACGACAAGTTTGGATATTGATGCGATGCGCACCGGGTCATCCGCGGTCAGCGCGCGCGCGTCCGCCCGATCGGCCTGCCCCACGGCCACGCGCGTTTCGATCGTCCCGTCCCGGTCGAAATCAACCGCGACCGCGGCGGGCGCCGATGGCGCAGAGGCGAGCAAGGCGATTGCGAGCAGCATCGGTCCGTTCTGCTCGGCGCGTTTCAGCGCGTCAAGGCGCGGGCTTGGCCGGAACGACCCCCGAATCGCGTAGCGCCGCCGATGCCCGCCGGATGACCACCGGGGTGATCATAAATCGGCCGAGCACCGTTTCGGGTGCCGCATTCGCCGGTTGGCGGGTATAGGCCAGCAGGCGGCGCCATTGCGCCTGCCCTTCGGCGACATCGCCCTGCCGCGCCGAAACGATCGCCCGGACCATCATGGCTTGCGGCTCCATATTGCTTGGCGATGGCATCCGGTCGAGGATCGACTGCGCTTCCCCCTGTTCCCCGCGCTGCGACAGGATGAACGCCAGCGTCACCGCCGGTACGCCGGGGTAGCTGTCGTCGAGCGCCAGCGACCGCCGCAGCAGCGCTTCGCCCTCGGTCGCCTGTCCGCAGGTGATCTTGAACAGCCCGAGGAAGCCGGCGATGTCGGGGTCATAGGGATTGAGGCGCTGCGCGGCATCCCCCATCGTATTGCCGCCCGCGCAATTGCCGACATAGAAATTCGCGCGCGCCATCGCGAACAGGCCCGCCGACGAATTGGGGCTGCTTTCATAGGCTTGCAACGCGAGCGCACGCGCTTCGGCAAAGGCTTCGCGGCCCGCTGGCGCCATCCGCTGCGGCTGCCAGTCGCCGTAGCGCAGCAGCGACAGCGCAGCGAGCGCGACCGGATCGCGCCGGTCATCCTTCACCGTCGCGCGCAGGCAGGCATCGACCTGCTTGGCGGTCGGAGTGCTGCGCGTCTGGCGCATCCGGTTGAACTGCGCGAGGCAGGGAAAGCCGGGCGAAAAATTATCGGGCTCGCGTTGCACCTGATCGCGCACGATGACGCCATAGTCGCCCGCGATCTGGGCGATCATCGGTTCGATTGCGCCAAATTCGGGCGTTTCTTCGTCGCTGAGACGGATCTGTTGCGACCAGATCGCGCGCTGGTCGGCGACGCGGTTCAGCACCAGCGTGACCTCCGCACTGCCCTCCAAATTCCGGACGAGCGACGCGTCGAGCCGATAGTCGGCGGTGCGCGGCACGCCGCCGCCGGGCGCCTTGGAGCTCAGCAGGTCAATCAGGTCGAAGCGTCGCAACCCGTCGCGCAGCCTGCCGTCGAGCGCACGCGCCAGGGCACGCGACGGCGGCGTATTGCCCGATACCGGGTCGCTGACCTCGAGCAATGGCACCGGTACAGGATCGCTGACAAACAGCCGATCGGGTCCGCCGCGCAACGACCATAGCGTAAAAACTGCGAGCGCCAGCAGGACGAGCGCGACGACCCAGCGGCCATAGCGGGGGCGGGAAACGGTCGGCGGATGACCCGCCATGCCCGGCGCCCGCGGCGCGCCCGCATTATCTGGAATCCCTGCAACCTTGACGTCATCATTGTCGCCAACATCGTCGCCCGACCGGGCCGGCGGCGCAACGCGGTGCTGGACGACCACCTCATAACTGCCCTGCGGCACCCGCAAACGATGAATCCACGGCGTCTCGGCATAATAGCGGTCGAGCAAGGTGCGCAGCCGTCCGACCATGACGCGCGGGTAACTGTCGACCGCGGGATCGAAGTCTTCGCTGCGCCCCAGCGCCTCGGTTGCGATCGCATAGGCCTTGGGCGAACTGCGCCCGCCGCGTAACCGGTGCTCGACGAGATACTGTAGCAGGCGCGTCAATACCGGCGATCGGACGAACATCGGGGAATCGAGCAGTCGTTCCAGCTCGCCCGCGATAATGCGGTCGATTTCGCCGGAATTTTGCGTCTCGTTCGCTTTCGCGTGGTCCATGCTACCCTCAAATACCCAAGACGGGCGGTGCGGGTGATACGCCAATCAACAAGCGCGACCAGTCCTTGTTACTTCCGTGTAACGGTAACAGGCACGCAGTTCGCCATATCAGAAGTGCGGCCTCTCGCCAATCGGCAACGACAAAAGCCGAAACCTGATTAACAAAAGGTTATCAAACGGCGACATCTTGGCATGTGACCCCTTGTAACTGCCGCATATTCGAAACCCTGTCATTCTTGCGGGGTCTTGTCATTCCTACGATGACATGATGTTGAGGCCGACAGGCGAAGGGTGCGAGCTGGTCCCTGGCATTCTTCAGACCCCCTTCGGCTTCATTTCAAGACTTCGCCGGGCGGACCGACAGCCCCACCTGTCGCCCGCCCGGCAAGTCGACCCGTTTGCGACTGCCGCGGCCAGAGACGCAGCGCCAATGCCGCGATCAGGATGGTGCCGAAGACGATACCGACGACGCGCTTGCCCGGATCGTCGCCGAAAGCGCGGCCTGCATAGCTCGCCGTAAAAATGAACCAGATATAATAGATACCGAGGGTGTGAACGCGCCGCCACCAGCGGCCCAGTCGTCGTTGCCAGTCATCGGTCGACGTGAACGCCATCACATAGATCATGCCATAGGCCAGCCCGCCGCCGATCAGCGACTGCCACGTTCGCCCCGGCGCATAGACGATGACGTTGACCGCCAGCGCCGCGAGATGGATCGTGTGGGCGAGCGCAAAGCCCAGCCCCCATTGGCGCCGCCGCCTGAGCAGCGCCCGCGTCCTGCCCCCGGGCCAGCGGCGCACAAGCGTCGCCGCCAGAAACGCGACCAGGAACAGCGGCAGCGCCGCGCGCGCGGTCCATCGCGCCGCCAGCCCCGCACGCTCGGCCGCATCGACGCCCGCAATCAATCCCGCCGCGACCGCCAGCAAGCCCGCGAACAGGCCGGCCAGCAAAGGAGTCGAACGGCGATCAAGCCAGGCCGTCAAGGTCAGGCCGGACCGATGCGAAAGGCACACAGCTTGTTGCCGTCGAGATCACGGAAATAGGCGCCGTAGAACGCCCGATCGCCCTCTTCGCCGCGAACCCCCGGTGCGCCCTCGCAGCGGCCGCCCAGCTCGACCGCCTTGGCGTGGAGCGCATCGACCTTGGCGCGCTCGTCGACGACGATTGCCGCCATATGGCCGTTGCCGGCATGCGTCGGCTGGCCGTCATAGGGCCGCGTCACCGCGATGCCCGGCTGGCCCCAGCTCGTTGCATAGAGCGTAAAGCCATTGTCCTCGTCGGACATCCGCATCAATTCGCTGGCGCCGATCGTGCCGAGCAGCGCCGCATAAAAATCGCGCGCGCGGTCCAGATCGTCGGTTCCCATCGTCACATAACCCAGCATCTTAGATCTCCTCTCACGTCGATATGACAAGGGCGCCAGCTTTGCTGACGCCCCGATCGATTGGCAATTATCCCGCGGTTCAGGTCGTCGCCGGTGCCTTGCACGGGCCAGTGTGGGTGCTGGTCATCTGCATGACCATTTCCATTTCGCCACCGGTCGGCACCTTGCCCTTGGTCGTGATCGTCACGTCGCTCTTCTTGGCCGCCATCGTGCCGTTCATCGCCATGTCGACCGTCTGGCCGTTGGCGGTGCAGGTACCGACAATGTCGATCGTGCCGCCGGCGATATTCTTTTTCGACCATTTGCACTCGCCGCCGTTGCCCGGCCCCTTGGCGAGTTCGGCCGCGATATCTTCCTTGTCGACCTGCTCCTGGGTGAAGCACTGGTCCATGCCGCTGGCGCCTTCCATCATCTTTGCCATGCCCTCTTTCATTTCGGGGGGCATGCCGGGGACTTCGAATTTCACCAGCTTGACGTCGGTTTTCCAGTTGCCGGCTTCACGCTTCACCGGACCGCTCGCATTTTCGCTCTTGCCGCAGCCCGCGACCGCCAAGAGCGTGCCGACGGCTGCAATCGTCAAAATCTTTTTCATACCCTGTCTCCTGTGACTAGCCGCTGCCTGCTCTATGGCGGACTCATTGCGATTGTGGACCCGCCCCATCGATACCATATTGGCAGCGATGGCAATCCAGATTCGCACCTCGCTCGACGAAATCGACACCGCCGAAGGCTATGTCCCGCACCGTCCCGCCCGCCCCGACAAGGTCGAAGGCGGCAAGCGATTTGAGCTGGTTAGCGACTATGAACCGGCGGGCGATCAGCCCACCGCGATCAAGGAGCTGGTGTCCACGGCGCTCGACGGCGAGCGCGATCAGGTGCTGCTGGGGGTGACCGGATCGGGCAAGACCTTCACCATGGCGAAGATGATCGAAGCGTTGCAGCGCCCAGCGCTGATCCTTGCCCCGAACAAGATCCTCGCGGCGCAGCTCTATGGCGAGTTCAAGAGCTTTTTCCCGAACAATGCGGTCGAATATTTCGTCAGCTATTATGACTATTACCAGCCCGAGGCCTATGTGCCGCGGTCGGATACGTACATCGAAAAAGAGTCGAGCGTGAACGAGGCGATCGACCGCATGCGCCACTCGGCGACGCGCGCTTTGCTCGAACGCGACGACGTCATCATCGTCGCGTCGGTGTCGTGCCTGTACGGCATCGGGTCGGTCGAAACTTACTCGGCGATGATCTTCGACCTCAAAAAGGGGCAGGTTGCCGACAATCGCGAGATCATCCGCAAACTCGTCGCGCTCCAGTACAAGCGCAATGATCAGGCGTTTGCGCGCGGCAATTTCCGCGTCCGCGGCGACAATCTCGAGATTTTCCCGTCGCATTATGAGGATATGGCGTGGCGGATCAGCTTTTTCGGCGACGAGATCGAAGAGATCACCGAATTCGACCCGTTGACGGGCAAGAAGATCGCGACGCTCAACCATGTGCGCGTCTATGCGAACAGCCATTATGTGACTCCGGGACCGACGCTTAAGCAGGCGTCGGAAGCGATCAAGCATGAGCTGACCGAGCGATTGAAGGAGCTGGAGACCGAGGGCCGCCTGCTCGAAGCCCAGCGGCTCGAACAGCGCACCAACTTCGACCTCGAGATGATCGCCGCGACGGGCAGCTGCGCCGGGATCGAGAATTACAGCCGCTTTCTGACCGGCCGCCTGCCCGGCGAGCCCCCGCCGACCCTGTTCGAATATCTCCCCGACAACGCTTTGCTCTTCGTCGACGAAAGCCACCAGACGATCCCGCAGATCGGCGCGATGTCAAAGGGCGATCATCGCCGCAAGATCACGCTGGCCGAATATGGCTTCCGCCTGCCGAGCTGCATCGACAACCGGCCGCTGCGGTTTGCCGAATGGGACATGATGCGGCCCCAGACGGTCAGCGTATCGGCGACCCCCGGCACTTGGGAGATGGACCGCACGCAGGGCGTATTCGCCGAACAGGTGATCCGCCCCACCGGGCTGATCGACCCGCCGGTCGAGATCAAGCCGGTCGAGGAGCAGGTCGACGACCTGATCGTCGAGGCGAAAAAGACCGCCGCCGCGGGGTACCGCACGCTGGTGACGACGCTGACCAAGCGGATGGCCGAGGATCTCACCGAATTCCTGCACGAAGCGGGGATGAAGGTCCGCTATATGCACAGCGACATCGAGACGCTGGAGCGTATCGAGATCATCCGCGACCTGCGGCTGGGGGTGTTCGACGTCTTGATCGGGATCAACCTGCTGCGCGAGGGGCTCGACATTCCCGAATGCGGGCTGGTCGCGATCCTCGATGCCGACAAGGAGGGGTTCCTGCGGAGCGAAACCAGCCTCGTCCAGACGATCGGCCGCGCCGCGCGCAACGTCGACGGCCGCGTAATCCTCTACGCCGACCGCATCACCGGCAGCATGGAGCGCGCGATGCGCGAAACCGACCGCCGCCGCGAAAAGCAGCGCGCCTATAACGAGGAACATGGCATCACCCCGACGACGATCAAACGCAACATCGGCGACATCATCGCGCATGTCGCGTCGAAAGACGGCGTCGTCATCGACATCGGCGAGGACAAGCCCGCGCACATGGTCGGACACAATCTGCGCGCGTATATCCAGGATCTGGAGAAACGGATGCGCGACGCCGCAGCGGACCTGGAGTTCGAGGAGGCCGGGCGGCTGCGCGACGAGATCCGCAAGCTGGAAGCCGACGAGTTGGGACTGCCGGCGGGCGAGCAGGGCGCGCCGCGTGTGGGGCGGAGCAACGAGGGCAAGCCGGGGACGCGCAAGGGTCGGTTTGGGAAGCAGAGCAAGACGAAGTGGGGGCGATAGGGCGTCCGTCATCTACTGGAAAACGGGCCGAGCCACGGCTATATCACCGTGGCACGGCCCGTATCAAAGTCCTATCGTAGATCTCTTGTATTTGCGCCATTGTCCGTGAAACCTTGAAGAATGAAGGTTCCAGGCAAGACAATGTTATCCGAACTTGTGCTATTGATGACTACTTCGCCCCCAAATCGGCCATTCTCGATTACATTTTGATCGCTACCGATAATGAACACAGAATAGGGCGTCACTCCGCCTACGGCCTCGCCTCCGATTTGAGCCGATCGCACAATATTTTGACCGCAGGCGTGGCCGGATCCCATGAGCCGTTCCACTTTGTCGATCACAACTGCGTAGCGCGATTTTTCGTCATACGGCGTGTCTATTACGCCGTTCAGCACCGTTTCGAAACTGATGCCTCGGCCGCTGGTGCCGCCGTTGTCTTCCATATCCGGTCGTACGACGTACGGGTGCCAGCTTTCGTAAAAGGCCATGCCGCCATAGCCGTTGCGATAGGCGCGAAGCCGAACGACCTCGTTACCGATGCAATGAACGAGCGTGGAAGATTGGCCGTAGGTTTTGACGAATGCCTGCTCTCGATAGGCATAATCGCCGTTGTCATCGCATTCGCAGTCCTCAATCTTGAGGGCATAGGATCCGAATACGGCGATTCCGTCACTGCCCGAGTTGCAGATTTTCATCCGCTTGATCCGTGCCTGAGCGGCGCCCTGGATCAAGATGCCGTGGATCGTGGCGCCATCTACGACTAGATTTTCGATTTCTACGCCGGTGAGGATGTTCACGGAATTATCGTAAGACAGGAAAATTCCATATGCAGCGCCGTCGCATCGCAACGTTGCCCCATGTCCCGTCAGACGCAAGTAATTTTGCTTAACTACAATTGGCTGAGTAATGCGATATACGTTATCTTCGAAGTCAATATGAATGGGATCAGAATTAATAGATGATGATATCGATCCAAATTGATTCAACAAGGCCTGAATAGCCGCCGTATCATCGGCAAAACCGTCACCAATTGCGCCATAGTCTTTAACTTTATACATTTTTGTCCCTCACAAATTTTTGGGACACCTCATATTTCAGTGCATTTCCTACGTTGCAACAGATAATTCGTTTCCATCGTCCTATTTCGCAAAAAGGTGCTCGAAGAGTCCAAGCGGCACTCAACACGCCTCTCCACACGACGCCTTTCCCCCTTCGACCAAAGGCGCGCCCTCGCCGACCAGCGGCCTTGCCGACCTCCCCAGCTCCGCATAGGGTTCGCACACAACCGGGGAGAATATACGCATGAAATCGGGTCTTTCGCTTATCGCGCTGGCGCTTGCCGCTGCCGCGCCTTCGGTCCTCTACGCGCAGGACAAACCTGCCGATAAGCCCAAGGCCGAAAAGCCCGCCGATTACGAACCGCAGGTTCGCACCACCAAGCTCAGCGGAACCTTCGGCGGCCAGCGAATCAACTATGCCGCGACGATCGGTGAGACGATCATCAAGAACAAGGACGGCGTTGCCGAGGTTGCGGTCGTCACCACCTCCTATGTCAAGGAACCGCGCGACCCCGGCCGCCCGGTGACCTTCCTGTTCAACGGCGGCCCTGGCTCCGGCACCGTATGGTTGATGATGGGCGCCTTCGGGCCAAAGCGCGTCGCGATCCCCGGCACCGGCGTCGACGACGGCGCGCCGCCCTATCCGATCGTCGACAATCCCGATGCGTTGATGGATGTCACCGACGTGGTGTTCATCGATCCGCCCGGCACCGGTTTCTCGCACCTGATCGGCAAGGCCGACCCCAAGGATTATTATGGGGTGACGCAGGATGCGAAGCTGGTTGCGGAGGTCATCCGCCGCTGGCTGAACGACAATGGCCGCTGGAACAGCCCCAAATATCTGGGCGGTGAAAGCTATGGGACGACACGATCGGCGGCGGTCGCCAACCAGTTGATGAACGCGACGTACAACGACGTTGCGCTCAACGGCATCATCCTGATCTCGACCGTGCTCGATTTTGCCGCGGGTTCGGACACCGCGGGCAATGAATTGTCGTTCATCACCAACCTGCCGTCGATGGCGGTCACTGCGCTCTATCATGGCAAGGCGACCGGCGCCTCGCCCGAAGCCTTTGCCGAGGAAGCGCGGCAATGGGCGATCGGCCCCTATGCCTCGGCGCTGCTGAAGGGTCAGAAGTTGCAGGGCGAGGAACGCGCCGCAATCCGCCGCGATCTGGCGCGCTTTACCGGCCTGTCCGAAACCTATCTCGACAGCGCCGACCTACGCGTCACGCCCGGCCGGTTCTATAAGGAATTGCTGCGCGATCGCGGCCTGACTGTCGGCCGCCTCGACAGCCGCTATACCGGCAAGGATTATGACAGCGCCGGCGAGGAGCCCGACAACGATCCCAGCTTCTATGGCATCGATGCGAGCTATACCGCGGCGATCAACAGCTGGAGCCGCGATGGGCTGGGGTATAAGACCGACCGCGAATATCAGTCGATTGGCGGCATCGGCGGGCAATGGGACTGGCGCATCGGCGGCCGCGACACCAACGCCTACCTGAACGTCGCGCCCTATATCGGACAGGCACTACGCGAAAATTCGGGGCTGAAAGTGCTCGTCGCGCAGGGCTATTATGATTTCGCGACGCCGTTCTTCGCCGCCGAATATGCGCTGTCACGCACCGGCATGCCGCAGGACCGGATCCGATACACCTATTATGGCGCGGGCCACATGATGTATATCCGCGACGAAGATCGCAGCAAATTGTCGGCGGATATTCGCGCGTTCATTCGGGCGCGGTAAAGATTGAGGGGCGCCTGCGGGCGCCCCTTTTTCGGTTCAGCGCAGCACGCCTGCCGCCGCCTGCCGCCGCGCATAAAAGAACAGCGCGATCAGGATGACCCAGATCACGATGTTGAAATACATCGGGCCAGAGCCGAACAGGCCGATGAACTCGTCCTTCTTCAACCCGAATTGATAGGCGGTCATCGCCGCAAGGCCCGCCGCCGAAATCATGAAAGCGGTCACCGCGTGACGGCTGCGCGCAAGCAGCAGCAGCGACCCGGCAAAGCTGCCCCACACCCCAAACGCCCAGCCGATATTGGCCCAGAGCGGAAAGCTGTAGAGCCATTCGATCTGCTCCGGTTTGAAACCGCTGACTTCACTCATGTACCAGTCGCTCTTCATCTTCGCGAAGGTATAGTCGGTCACGGCAATGAGATTCCACAGCACCGCGAGAATGCCCACCACCCACAGGTGCCACGGCGTTTTTCCAGCTTCGGTCATAATCATCTCCCTCCCCAGACAGATGGCGCAAGCCTAACAGCTTTTGCCGCAACGGCAACGGCGCTGCTGTAATCATATAACACACCTGCGCCGCCACGGAAACAAAGATGCGTGGACGATCACCAAGGCGCTTGGCAAGCCGCATGGAGATCGCGATAGCCGCAGCATGTGCGTTGTTGCCCTTGCCTGGCAGGTTCATGCCGACTGGCCGCTGATCCTGATCGGAAACCGCGACGAGTTTCATGCGCGGCCTGCGGCGCCGCTAGCCCCGTGGGACGATGGCGACGGCATCGTCGCGGGGCGCGATTTACAGGCGGGCGGCACCTGGCTGGGCGCACATCGTGGGAGCGCACGGATCGTTGTGGTGACGAATGTGCGCGGCGCACTGCCCGATCCGGCCAAGGAATCGCGCGGGGCGCTGGTGGTCGATATGCTGCGCGGTGACGGGCGTTTCACCGATCCGGTCGCGGCTGATCTCGACCGCTTTAACGCCTTCAACCTGTTTGCGATTGGTGACGGCAAGGCGCGGTTGCTGACCAATCGCCCGCAATCCCAAATCTTGACGCTGGGCGCCGGAGTCCATGCGCTCGCCAACGAGACTGTCGACCAGCCCTGCCTGCGCGCCGAGCGCCTGCGCGCGGCACTGTCGGCGGTGGTCGATGCGCGCGCCGACCCCGAAGGCCTGCTCGATACGCTGACCGCCGAGGGGGATCCGGCGCTGTTCCTGCGCGGCGAGGTCTATGGCACCCGCGCCTCGACGCTGGTCGCCGTCGCGGCGGACGGCACGGCGAAAATGGTCGAGCGCCGATATGAAGCGGGCGGCCGTCCCATCGGAACGACCGCCCTGCAATTTTCAACCGGCTGAGCCGACCGCGCCTATTTCGGCGCGATGACCATCAGCATCTGGCGGCCTTCGGTGCGCGGATGCGCCTCGACCTTCGCGATTTCCGACGTCAGCTCGGCGACGCGCTGGAGCACGTTGAGGCCGAGCTGGGTGTGGCTCATTTCGCGGCCGCGGAAACGCATGGTCATCTTGACCTTGTCGCCTTCGCCCAAAAAGTCGAAAACCTTGCGCATCTTCACATCGAAATCATGATCGTCGATATTCGGACGCATCTTTATCTCTTTGATTTCCTGCGTCTTCTGGCTCTTGCGCGCCAGGTTCGCCTTTTTCTGGGCTTCGTATTTGAACTTGCCCACATCGAGGAATTTGCACACCGGCGGATCGGCGTTCGGGGATACTTCGACCAGGTCGAGGCCCACAGAGGCCGCCTGTTCGATCGCTTCAGCGGTCAGCATCACGCCCAGATTTTCGCCTTCATCGTCGATCACGCGGACCTTCGGAGAGGCGATGAATTCATTGTATCGCGGGCCATTCTTGGGCGGCGTGCGCTCCATCGGGCGGCGGGTCGTGGGCGGTGGTATAGCTGTATCTCCTGATCGTGGACGGGTGGCGTGCGGAATCAGCGCGATATACGCACGCCATGCTCATATAGTGAACGCTCGCGCGCCGTAAAGGCCGCGCGTGGCATGAAGGTGACGCTTTTCGATCGACTGTGGCGGTCAGGCCACGCCAATTACCATTTTGTCGGTGCCGGATCGACGACGCGGAAACCACCCGCGCCGATTTCGCTGACCTCGAGCGCGCGCTGGGCGATGCCGCGGTTGTTAAAGCGGAAGATGCCATCGATGCCGCCGAAACCATCCGCCGCGAGCAGCTTGTTCACCGGGAAGCTGGTGCCGGGTTTCCAGTCGCGCGCAATCCGCACCGTCAGCAGCACCGAGTCATAGCCCAGGCTGGCGAGCCGGTATGGCGCCTTGCCGAACCGGGTGCGATATTTGCCCGCGAGCTGGCCATAGAGCCCGTCCGAAACGCTGGCGAACCACGACCCGCGCATCACGGCGCTGGTGCCCAGCGATGCGTCGGTGTTCCACAATTCGGTGCCCAGGATCTGGCGCTGCCCGGCGCCCTTGATCACCGGCACCGCGCGGATCGCATTGCCGCCGCTGTCGGCGATCAGCACCGCATCGATCGCGCCCGCATTGGCGATCCGCCGCGCCGCGCCGGTCAGCGCGGTTGCGCTGCGGTCATAGCTTTCGACCGCAACGAGCGTCCCGCCCGCTTCGGCCACCGCGCTGCGGAAGGCGGCGACCGAGCGGTCGCCATAAACATTCTTCGGGACCAGCGCGCCAAAGCGCTGGTGCCCCTTGCCGCGCGCGAAGGCGACGACGCGCTCGACCGACTGGCCGGGGACAAAGCCCATGATGAAGACGCCGTTGCCCGCGACGCTGCTGTCGTTCGAGAAGCTGAGCACCGGCACCTTCGCGTCGCGCGCGATCGGCGCGACCGCGGCGACATCTTCGCTGAGCAGCGGGCCGAGGATCAGCCGGTTGCCGTCGGCGACGGCCTGCCGCGCCGCCGCGGCGGCGCCGAGCGCGGTGTCATAGGTGGTGATGCGGACGCGTTCGGTGCGCGAATCGAGCAGCGCCAGCGTCGTCGCATTAGCGATTGCCATGCCGACGTCGGCGTTGGGCCCGGTCTGCGGCACCAGCAAGGCAACGCGATGGCGATCGGTATCGGTGGGCAGGCCTGGACCGACATTGTCGGTCGGGGTTTCGGGCGGCGGCGCTACGGCCGGGCCAGCGGTCTTGGGCACGACCTGACACGCGGCGAGCAGCCCCGCCAGCGCCACCGCACCGAGTCCGCGCAGCATTTGCCGCCGCGGCGATGCATATCCTTGGCGCTGGGCAGCAGTTTCTGCCATTTTCAGCGTCATGCCAGATTCGACCATCTCAAATTCTCCCTTGCCCGGTCTCTATATCGTCGCGACCCCCATCGGCAACCTCGGCGACATCACTGCGCGCGCTGCAACGACGCTGGCGCGCGCCGACCTGATTGCGGCGGAGGATACCCGCGTCACCGCGAAATTGCTGTCGCATCTGGGTTTGCGTGTGCCGATGACCCCCTATCACGATCATAGCGACGAACGCACTCGCGCGACGCTGGTTGCCCGCATGGCCGACGAAGTTGTCGTTTTGGTGTCGGACGCCGGCACGCCGCTGATTTCCGACCCCGGATACAAGCTGGTTCGCGACGCGCGCGCCGCCGGACGGCATGTCACCACCCTGCCCGGCCCGTGTGCCGCCATCGCCGCGATCACCCTGTCGGGACTGCCGAGCGACCGCTTTCTGTTCGCGGGATTCCTGCCGTCAAAGGCCAAGGCGCGCGCCGACACCCTCGCCGAATTTGCGGGGCTGCGCGCCACGCTGGTGTTTTACGAAAGCGGACCGCGCCTCGCGTCTGCCCTCGCCGCACTGGCCGAAGGGCTCGGCGACCGACAGGCCGCAGTAGCACGCGAGATCAGCAAGATGTTCGAGGAATGCGTGACCGGGACGCTGACCGAGCTCGCCGCGCGCTACACCGACGCGCCGCCGAAGGGCGAGATCGTCATTGTGGTCGGCCCGCCGGGCGAAGCGCCACCCGAACAGGCCGACGATGCGGCGCTCGACTCCGCGCTGCGCGATGCGATGGCCGACAAGCCCGTCGCGCAGGCGGCCAAGGCGGTCGCCAAGCGCTTCGGGCTCGATCGGCATGACATCTATGCCCGCGCCCTGACGCTGAAAGACGCCGGTTGAAGCGCGCCGCGGCCGAAGCGCGCGGACGCAAGGCCGAGCGCCGCGCCGCATGGTGGCTCCGCCTCCACGGCTGGCGCATATTGGGCGAGCGACTGCGCGTCGCCGCGGGCGAAGTCGACCTCGTCGCGCGGCGCGGCCGCATCGTCGCCTTTATCGAGGTCAAGTGGCGCGAGCGGCCCGAAGATCTCGATCTCGCGATCGACCAATATCGTCTGCGCCGGGTTGCCGCAGCGGCGGAAATGCTCAGCCCCCGCTTTGCCCGGCCGCAGGATGACATCAGGATCGACGTGATGCTCCTTGCGCCCGGGCGCCTGCCACGCCATCTGGTCCACGTCTGGCAACCCTGAGGAATATGGAATGACCCTGCGCGCCGCAGTGCAAATGGACCCGATGGACGGTATCAACATCGGGGGCGACAGCAGCTTTGCCCTGATGCTGAAGGCGCTCGAACGCGGTTACACCCTCTATCATTACGACGTCCGCGGGCTGACGTGGGAGGCCGGACGGCTGACGACGAAGGCGCACCGCGTGCTCGACGTCAAGCGCGAGGCGGGCGCGCACTACAGTTTCGGCGACGAGGTCACCGTCGATCTCGGCCGCGACGTCGATGTCGTGCTGATGCGGCAGGATCCGCCGTTCGATCTCGGTTACCTCACCGGCACCTGGCTGCTCGAACGGATCGCGGGCGAGACATTGGTGGTGAACGACCCCGTCTCGGTCCGCAACGCGCCCGAAAAGGTGTTCGTGCTCGATTATGCCGAATATATGCCGCCGACGATGGTCACCCGCGATCTCGACGCGGTGAAGGATTTTCAGGCCCGTCATGGCGCGGTGGTGATCAAGCCGCTGCACGGCAATGGCGGCAAGGCGGTGTTCCGCATCGACGCCGATGGCAGCAATCTCGGCGCGCTGGTCGAGCTGTTCGGGCAAGTGTGGCCCGAACCCTTCATGGTCCAGCAATTCCTGCCCAGCGTGTCGCAGGGCGACAAGCGCATCGTGCTGATCGACGGCGAAGTCGCGGGCGCGATCAACCGCAAACCCGGCGAAGGCGAATTCCGTTCGAACCTCGCGGTCGGGGGCTATGCCGAAGCCGCGACGCTGACCCCGCGCGAACAGGAAATTTGCGATGTTCTGGGGCCGCAACTGCGCGAGCGCGGATTGGTTTTTGTCGGCATCGACGTGATCGGCGGCGAATGGCTGACCGAAATCAACGTCACCTCGCCCACCGGCATCGTCGCGATCGACCGGTTCAACAACAGCGACACCGCAGCCATGATCTGGGACGCGATCGTCCGGCGGATCGGCTGACGCACTCCGCGCGTTAATCCTGCCATGACCGATTTCATCCTGAACCTGATTCAGAGCTGGGGCTATGTGGGGATCTTCATCCTCATGGTCCTCGAGAATGTCTTTCCGCCGATCCCGTCCGAAGTCATCATGGGCCTTGGCGGTATCGCGGTGGCCAAGGGCCATTTCGATTTCTGGACGCTCGTCGCGGTCGCGGTCGCGGGGACGACCGCGGGCAATTGGGTATGGTACGGTATCGGCCGCTGGATCGGTTATCAGCGGCTCAAGCCCTTTATCGACCGCCACGGCCGCTGGCTGACCCTCGACTGGGCCGAGGTCGAGCGGCTGCACAAATGGTTCCTGAGACATGGCCCGGGCATCGTCTTTGTCGCGCGCTTCCTGCCCGTCGCGCGCACGATGGTGTCACTGCCCGCGGGCATGGTGAAGATGAACCAGGCGAAGTTCCTGGCCTGGACCGCGGCGGGATCGACGATCTGGATCACCGCGCTCGCGGGCGCGGGCAACTGGTTCGGCGGGCAGTTCGCCAATCTGGACGCGTTCGTCGGCCCGGTGGCTTTGGTTGCGATCGGGTCGTTGGTGCTGCTGTATCTGTATCGTGTGGTCACGTGGAAGCCGAAGACACGAGTAGATCACTAATCCCCTCTCCCCTTGCGGGAGAGGGTTGCGCAGACTTGGCAGCTCGCTGCCTAGTCGAAGCTGGGTGAGGGGTTGCGGTCGTAAAGCGACCGCGCGAGCCCTTGGCTCGCAACCCCTCATCCAAGTCCGCCTAATTGCTCCGCGATAAGGCTCCCTATCCTTCTCCCGCAAGGGGAGAAGGGAAATTTGCTGATTAAGCCCGCGGGTGTGCGCTACGATAAATGTCGAGAAGGTGCGCGGCATCGACCGCAGTGTAGACTTGCGTCGAGGCAAGGCTCGCGTGGCCGAGCAATTCCTGCAAACTCCGCAAATCGGCCCCGCCGGCGAGCAAGTGCGTCGCGAAACTGTGGCGCAGCGCATGCGGCGTCGTGCGTTCGGACAGCCCCAGCGCGCGCCGCGCCGTCCGCACGCTGGCGCGCACGACGCCGGGCGCCAGCGGTCCGCCGCGCGCGCCAAGGAACAACGGTGCGTCCTTGGCGATCGGGTACGGACAGGCGTCGACATAGCGCGACACCGCCGCCGCCACCGCGGGCAGGATCGGCACGACGCGCGTCTTGTTCCTTTTGCCGGTGACGCGCAGCGTCTCACCCAGCGGCAGCGCCGCGCCGGTCAGCGCCAATGCCTCGCCAATACGCAGCCCGGCGCCGTAAAGCAGCAGCAGCAGCGCAAAGTCGCGCGCGCCGGTCCACCCCTGCCGCGCATTGTCCTCGACGTCCTGCGCCAGCGCGAGCGCCTCGGCGGGCGAAACGGGGCGCGGCAGCCCCTTCTTCACCCGCGGCCCGCGCAGCGGCGGCACGCTGGCGCCCTAACCGCCGACGAAGCGCAGGAAGCCGCGCAAGGCCGACAGCTCGCGCGCCGCCGACGCATTGCCCAGCCCCCCGGCACGGCGATCGGCGAGATAGGCGCGCAGGTCGTTCGGGGTCAGTTTCGCCAGCATCGGGCCATCGACCGCGCCGCCGCGGTGCTCGGACAGAAAGGCGCAAAAGCGCTCGGCCGTCGCGATATAGGCGCGGCGCGTATGCTCCGACCGGCGCTTTTCATGCGCCAGATGGGCATCCCAGTCGCGGATAAATTGCAGCGGCAAACCGTCTTCCCAAATTCCGTTCGCATCGAGCGGATCGGGAGGGGTTTAGCCCGTCCGCACCACCTCGGAAAGGATCGAGTCGAGCAGCAATATCCCCTCGTCGGTCACCGCCAGCCGGTCGCCCTCCTGCGCCATCAGCCCCTGATCGAGCAACCGCGCCACCGCATCCGCATCGACAAACGCCGCGCGCCCCAGCCCGCTCCGCATCTCGATCCGCGCCAGATCGATCCCCTCGGTCAGCCTGAGCCCCATCAGCATCGCCTCGGTTGCGCGCTCGTGCGCGGGCAGGTCGGCTTCAACTTTCAACCCATGCCCGTTGCGTTCGACCGCCGCGATGAAATTCTCGGGCTTCTTATGCCGCTCGGTCGCCTGTCCCAGCCGCCGCCCATGCGCGCCGGGGCCGACCCCGGCATAGTCGGCGTAGCGCCAGTAAGCGAGGTTGTGGCGGCTCTCCTGCCCGACGCGGGCATGGTTCGACACTTCGTAACGCGGCAGACCCGCAGTGCGTGTCATCGCCTGCGTCGCATCGAACAGGTCCGCCGCAGCATCGCCGTCGGGAATGGTGAGGTCGCCCTTCGCCGCGAGCGTGGCAAAGCGCGTGCCTGGCTCAATGGTGAGCTGGTAGAGCGAGAGATGATCGGTGCCGAACGCCAGCGCGCCCGCCAACTCGCTTTCCCACGCCGCCATCGTCTGGCCGGGGCGCGCGTAGATCAGGTCGAAGCTGACGCGCGCGAAATGCTCCTGCGCCGTCGCAATCGCGCGCCGCGCCTCGTCCTCGCTGTGCGCGCGGCCTAAGAATTCAAGCACTTGCGAATCGAAGCTCTGGACCCCGATCGAAACACGGTTGACCCCGGCGGCGGCGAGATCGGCGAAATTGGCGACCTCCACCGAATTCGGGTTCGCTTCCAGCGTGATCTCGCAATCATCCGCCAGCCCCCATTCGGCCGCCGTTCCCGCGATCACGGCCGCGACGGTCGCAGGTGGCATCAGGCTGGGCGTGCCGCCGCCGAAAAAGATCGACCCGACGCGGCGATCCGGCAGCAGCGCCGCTTCATGCCGCAGATCGGCGAGCAGCGCGCCCTGCCACACCGCCTGATCGACACTGTCGCGGACATGACTATTGAAGTCGCAATAGGGGCATTTCGACACGCAAAACGGCCAATGGACATAAAGGGCGAGCGGTTCGGCCATGCGGGGCGATATAGGGGTTGCGCGATGATTGTCAGCCAAAGTGTGTGGCGCGCATCAAATTAGCGGAGAGCTTCCTGCCACTAGCTTTTCGACAATATTCCCCAAGATCACCAATGCGAGAACGAGTAGCAGCAGCCTCCAACCGGCATTTTTTCTTCGTGTATTCAACCATATAACAGCGATCGGCAATCCGACCAGCGCGAGAAATCCGACGATCAAGGTGCCCCAAGTAAGTGCCATCTGTTTCGTCTTTCTACGATTACACTATCCGCGCGGTTGGCAAGCGATCAAAACACCCCTGCCACCAGCATCGCAAACGCATCGGCGCGGTGGCTGATCGCATGTTTCTCCGACGGGTCGATTTCCGCGTAAGTCAGTGACTTGCCGACCGGAACAAACACCGGATCATAACCGAACCCCAACAACCCGCGCGGCGGCCAGGTGAGACTGCCTTGAGCCCGTCCCTCGAACACCTCGGCATGGCCGTCGGGCCAGGCGAGCGCCAGGGTGCAGACGAAGCACGCGCTGCGGTCGACGCCCTCGCCCTGCTCGGCGAGTAGCCCTTCGACCTTGCCCATCGCCATATACCAGTCGCGGCCCGGCTCGCCTTCGAAGGCCTGCCGCTCGGCCCAGTCGGCGGTGTAAACCCCCGGGCGCCCGCCGAGCGCGGCAACCTCCAGCCCGCTGTCGTCGGCGAGCGCCGGCAGCCCCGCCGCCGACGCACTCGCGTGGGCCTTCAGGAGCGCATTGTCGCGGAACGTCGTCCCCGTCTCCTCGGGCTCGGGCAAGCCCAAATCCCCCGCCGACACCGGTTCGATGCCGAACGGTTCGAGCAACGCCCGAATCTCGCGCACCTTGCCCGCGTTGTGGCTGGCGATGATGAGTTTGCCGGGAGTGAGTTTTCTATGCGACATCCAACGACCCTATCTGTCGTCATGCCGGACTTGATCCGGCATCCATAACCGCGGCGGCGTGATGGGCCCCGGATCAAGTCCGGAGTGACGAAGCTTATTACCTATTCGCCGCCCTTTTACCGCCCCGTCGCTTTGTCCTGCGCGGCGAAAATCTCTCCGCAACCGATGCGCGCCAGCCGCAGCAACCGCAGCAGGCCTTCCTCGTCATAGGTCGCGCCTTCGGCGCTCGCCTGTACTTCGACGATCTGGCCGCGGCCGGTCAGCACGAAATTGCCGTCGGCCTCCGCCACCGAATCCTCGTCATAATCGAGGTCGAGCACCGGGGTGCCGTTGTAGATGCCGCACGAAATCGCCCCGACCTTGTCGACGATCGGATCCTCGGCGATCGTCTTGGCTTCGAGCAGCTTGTCGACCGCGATCCGCAGCGCGACCCACGCGCCCGAAATCGATGCGGTGCGGGTGCCGCCGTCGGCCTGAATCACGTCGCAGTCGATGATGATCTGGCGCTCGCCCAACTTCTTCATATCGACGACGGCGCGCAAGCTGCGTCCGATAAGCCGCTGAATTTCCTGCGTCCGTCCCGACTGCTTGCCCTTTGCCGCTTCGCGGCTGCCGCGGGTGTGCGTCGCGCGGGGCAGCATGCCATATTCGGCGGTGACCCACCCCTGCCCTTTGCCGCGCAGAAACGGCGGCACCTTTTCATCGACGCTGGCGGTCACCAGCACCTTCGTGTTGCCAAAGCTGACGAGGACGCTGCCCTCGGCATGGATGGTGAAGGCGGTTTCGATGGCGATAGGGCGCATCTGATCGGGGGCGCGGCCGGATGGGCGCATGGGGGATTCTCCTGTGATTGTGTGCGGCGCGCTTAGCGGCGAAGCGAGGCGAGCGCAAACCTGATCCTCCCCATCGACTTGCGATGGGGGGGGGGGACCGCCGCCGCAGGCGGTGGTGGAGGGGCAGCAACGTCGCGGCCCCTCCGTCAGCCCTGCGGGCTGCCACCTCCCCATCGCTTCGCGACAGGGAGG
>JAEMRT010000235.1 GCA_016463225.1 Sphingopyxis sp.
GTGGTGGATTATCGAGTGCGGGCGGTGTGGGAGGGGTGAGCAGTCCACATCAATGGGTCCAAGCCACTGAAAAAAAGGTGTGGGCGTGGCGGCATTCTTAAGCTGAGGTCATCTGCCGACGGAATTCATCCAGCGCACCATGAATGCCACTACCAAAAGACTTCGCGCCGATCAAAAACAGACGTACGGGATTATCGCGACCAAATTCTAGTGAAGAAGTCATTATTATTCCGGGCATTGCAAAAGTAGTGGTCGTATTTTGCAAGAGTATACCTCTATGTGCGGCAACGAAAACGCTCAGATGATATCCATTTATTGCTTTTCTAGATCCTAGGCATAAAGGTCCGGTGCCTCCAGGAAGAGCGATTTGCAGAGCAAGTGAGCGCTCCGCAACACTTAGCCAAACTGCATCGCCCATGGACAAATCCGACATTATCCCCTGGTTCACATATCCATCATCAGTAACCTGGGTTCGTATCGCATGGAACAGCATTCGGGTCTGTTGCCAAGCTTCATTTAGAGATTCACTTGATGGCAGTATCGGCCCAAAGCAATTCCGGGCCTGAGCCGCCTGCGCCTGTTCCCAGTGGTCAATCCATGCAATAGCGTCATCGTCGTTCACCAAATCCCCTCGACCGCGCAGATAATCGAAGAAATGGATGATGTCACGAATGCCAACACTTCTCTTGGATAAACGCAAAAAAACGGAATCTGAGATTGTAGCGCAAGCATAAAGTTTTTGTTTTCCATGTCTATGGTTAGATTCGCCATACTTTACCTGCGTGTCATCTATCATTGACGCGCCTTGGAATCCGCCAACGATCGATATGCCAATGATGTATTCGACATCGGCGTAGCTTAGAGCAGTTTTCGGTCCCCGAAGCACCTGTCCTTGCTGCCACTTTCGAATCCAACCATGCATCTGCGCATGGTTATGACTGCGCTTTTTCTCGAAGTCGGATTTGCCAGAGGTCATGTACATTATGGCAACGCAGCGACCCGCCGCCCAAACAAGGTCAGCAGGTTCTTTTCCCATGCCGTAATGTGAAGGCTTGAAAACCGATTGAGAACCCAAGAGATTTAACGAAATCTCCCGAATGAATTTCTCTTGTATCGATTTATCGCTCACTGCTTTTGCGCTGACACAATTTTGTAGACCATTCTCTCTCCCTTCTTGAGCAATAACGACCCTTGCAGGTGAGAAGCAGACTCTGCGTACCGCTGGCCGACTGCGCGTCAGCCCGGCTTGTTATAATCCTCATATTCCGCGGTGATCTTGTCGACATATTCGGCAATCTGGTCGTCGGCGTCGGCTTGCGCGGCTTTTTCGGACATGCCGTCGGCCTTGTCGGCGGCGACGATTGCCGCGCGGAAGGTGGCTTCCTTGGCGGCGCAGGTCTTTTTCATGTCGGACTGAAAATCGCCGAGCGTCAGCTTCTTTTCCAGGCCCGGCTGAATCTGGGCCGACAGGCATTGCGAATAGGCCTTGCGACCCGCGCCGACAGGATCGGCTGCGGGAGCGGCGGCTGCTGCCAGCAACATGAGCGGTGCGATGAAGATCATTGGGACTCTCCTTAACCAGCGTTTTGCACGCTTTATCGGAAGAAAGGATGCGCCATGGGCGTCGAAAAGGGAAGTGCGTTTCTGTTGAAAGTGGGGGATGGCAACATTCCGGCAACATATGCGACCGTCGCGGGAATGCGCACTACGCAATTGTCCGTGAATGGCGAGGCGGTGAACATCACGTCCAAGGACAGCGGCGGATGGCGCGAATTGCTGTCGGGCGCGGGGGTGCGGTCGGTCAGCGTGTCGGCGGCGGGGCTGTTCACTGGCTCTGCGGCGGAGGTGCGCATCCGCAACCATGCGCTGTCGGGCACGATCGAGGATTATGAGCTGAGTTTCGAGAGCGGCGAGCGGATGCGTGGGCGCTTTCTGGTCACGCGACTGGACTATGCCGGCGATTATAATGGCGAGCGCAATTATGCGCTGAGCCTGGAAAGCAGCGGCGCGGTGGTTTCGGAATGAGCGGCGCGGCGAACGAAGCGCGGGGCGAGGCGGCGCTCGCGCTGGGCGGGGAGGTGCTGACGCTCAGGCCGAGTACTGCCGCGCTGGTGGCGGCGGAGGCGGAATTGGGGCCGTTGTTCGATCTGGTGGAGCGGGCGGCGGACGGGAAATTGTCGCTGGCCGATCTGGTG
>JAEMRT010000062.1 GCA_016463225.1 Sphingopyxis sp.
AACACTGCGCGGCATCACGTCGGAATACTGCGCGCGATGAGCCCGGAATCCGCACCAGCTTACGCCTGGATGACGCCAGATGCGTGTTAACCGTGTTGACCTTGATGTTCATCGCACGCGCGATTTCCAATGGCCGCATGGGATAAAGAAGGAGGCGCAAGACTTCCTTTTCCCGCGGAGCAAGCTGCTCGGGTTTCATAAAAATGCAACCTAACCCAGCTGCACGGGGAAATTAAGCCATGATCCCATCATCATTAGTCTGACAGTACGCACCGATCAAATCCCTCATTTGGCATGCAGCCTCTGGGCCAGTAGCCCGTCCCATGGCAAGAATGTCGGGCCTGGTTCCTTGCCTTAGCCCGCTCTTCCGATCAGATTGATCGACTGGCGCGAAGCTTCCTTAGCGCATGCGGGGTCTGAGAGCGCGCAGAGGTCCGAACGCCGATTTTTCAGGGACGGATCACCATGGTCGGCAAGAGCGCAGAAGATGCAATATCGCTTCATGACTTTGTGACATCGCTCGAGGACGATCTGCCGACCCTTCCTCATGAGCATGACGGCAAGGCTATGACACACCCAGCTCTTGGCCGCCGTTTGTGGTCGCTCATGAATGCGGCAGGATGTAATGTGATCCCCCCCCCTCGCCGCCAAGCCAGACAGCGCACTTCTCGACGAACTGGAGCTATTATCAGCGGAGTCCCGGCACTGGAGAGTTGGTGGCGTACCGCTCAATGAGCGCCTCTGGACCCGCAGTGGGCCTTATTGGCACGGAGAAGTTGCAAGGACCCTTGCAGCCGGGCCGCGCGCTTCGGCGCAGGGATTTCTGCTTCTGTTGGCCAAGTCCGTAACCCCGCGGGCGCTACTTTCTGGCCATGGCGCGCCCCTGGTAGTGCGCGATGGCATCAAAGGGCAGATCGCTGCGGAAGGTCCCCATCTGGCGCTGATCGCCTGCCTGCTCGAACCCACAGGTCAGGCGGTCGCCTCCCACGGATTTACGCAGCCAGTGGTCAATGCCCGTTGCCTCATGCCGATCGACTCTGCTTTCGAGCGCGACGTGCTGCTCGTCCTCATCGAATTGCAGGTCGTTCTGGATATGCACGGCGTAGATTGCGCCATTACCCGCCCTTTTGATGAGAAGTCCCAAGCCTTCTCACAAAAGCTGCAATTGCATTTTGGGTTTGAGGGGGCGCTTCACCATGAACTGGAGATCGAAATCTCAGGTGGGCGTCACGCCGCGAGATCGTCAGTAGCTGGCAGCTTCATCCTCTCACCAAGCGAGTTAGGCGATGGCAGGTTTCTGGACTGGCTCGAAATCCAGATAAGAACAAAGCTGACGGCTCTTGAAGCGTGATAGCTTGCCCTGAGGCACGCACGCCCTTACCTGCGCGCTCAAACCATGTTGGCGGTCAGGAAATTTCCGGCTCAGCCATTTAGGTGGGAAACAAAGTCCACACCACCTAGCGCAGTGTCAAACGGCCAACAAACGGGCCCCTTATCGGTATCGAAGCGCCCCCCCTCTTCGATTGTCGGGACAGCTATCGGGCACCCCGTTTTGAAGTAGGGAAGAAACTGGCGGCTACCTGCGGTTTTTGAAGCGCCACCTGTTATTCCGGTCTCGACGATATCGCAGTCGTGCGTGACGCGGTCGAGCAAGGCGGTGTTCAAGATGACCACCTGTCCCTAATGACGGCTTTGCAGCGAAGTCAATTTTTGTAGGATGTCGCGTCGCGTGCAGCGGTGGCACTATCTTGCCAGCCGGCCGTAACGACCGCGCAAAATACTATCGCCAGCATACAAATTAGGGCTCGTATCGTCATTTTCGCCTCCGGGAGGAGGCCTACTCGTAGCGAATCTCAGCGTCCAGCGTCATTGTCGCGCCCGTCCCATTTCGGGATGGCTGATCCATTTATTACAGGGGTGAGCGACCCGACCACGCGGAAGTATTGCGCCGGGCGAAGGTGACCCTGACACGACATCCAATCGCGTGGGGGCAGCAGGGGGCCGCGCCAGGGTCGACGTCGGAACTATCGGAATAGCACGGCTACAGCAATCGCAAGCCATAGTACGAAAATGCCCCACCCCGATCGGGGGAATGAGGTTGGGCTATCGAAGGGTAACGATCTAAAAGGTTGTCAACTTAGATATGCACTAGGCTCAGGACTCATTGATTGAGCCAGAAGATGACGGCGGCAGCGATGCAGATAGCTGACATGAAGGTGTGGGCGCAACGGTCGTAACGGGTGTGGATGCGTCGCCAGTCCTTGAGTTTGCCGAACATATTCTCGATCTTGTGTCGCTGCCGATAGAGGGTGGCATCGTACGGGATCGGCACTTTCCGGTTCTTCTTAGACGGGATGCAGGCGGTGATCTTACGTTCTGCCAGAGCGATGCGAAACCAGTCTGCGTCATAGCCCCTGTCGCCGAGCAAGGTCTTGGCTCTGGGCAAGGCGTCCAGCATCAGTGCCGCGCCTTTGTAGTCGCTCATCTGCCCTTCGCTGAGCAGCATGACCAGTGGCCTGCCTTTGCCATCGCAGACTGCGTGAAGCTTCGAGTTCAGACCGCCTTTGGTGCGTCCGATACGTCGGGGAACATCCCCTTTTTGAGCAGGCTGGCAGCCGTGCGGTGCGCTTTGAGATGGGTGGTATCGATCATCAACTGATCCGGTTTTCCGCCCTTTGCCGCCAGCGCTGCGAAAATCCTGTTGAATACGCCCATGCGGCTCCAGCGGATAAAGCGATTGTAGATCGTCTTGGGCGGCCCATATTCCGTAGGCGCATCGCGCCAACGCAGGCCGTTTCTAATGACGAAGATGATCCCGCTGATGATCCGACGATCATCAACACGAGGCACCCCATGCGACAGCGGAAAATAGGGTTCGATGCGGCGCATCTGCCCCTCCGAAAGCCAGATCAGATCACTCATGGCAGCGCCTCCTCGCGCCGCCATTGAATCAACCAATCTCACTACACGCAAGCTATTTAATAGGTCCAGAACCTAGATCGCAAGCAGTTCCCGGTAAGTGATGTTGCCCTGACCCGATGTTCTTGGTCGCTGGGATAAACACAAAAAAAGCCCTGCCGTTCCGATGAGGAGAGGCAGGGCTAGGCCACTATCGCAAGAACCTTGAAGTTCCAATGGACATTACGCAGGTTGCGATCTTTGGTTCCCACAGCATCGGTGCCCCAGACGCGCACCGCAGTTAACGGTGTCCTGACAAGTGTCCACGATGACGACGCCCTAAGCGAACTGCATCAGAGTGACAAAAACCGCCACCTTAGCTAAATTTCGCCGCATGGGCTTTGGAATGTTCATTGGTGTCGCGTTGGGAACGATCTTGATCCTACTGCTCCGGATCGGTCTCTCCGGGGTCGAGAAGGGATTACGGCGGCACATGAAGTTTGAACCCAAAACGGCCCAAGCGTGACCGACATTATCTGCGCCGACGGGGTCGCGAGCGGCGTTAGTCTGGTCAGTCCGTAACAAGCGACCAAATGCCCTGCGCTACGGCCGTCAAGGTCAGCGTTGCGATAATGGCCAGCATGACGAACGTCCGCTCACGGGGTGGGCGCGGACCAGGATCGCGATCGGGCCATTCGTTGAGCATCTATCCCCGCATACTCTGGATCATCCGCTTCCACTGACGCTCGTCCGGCATTGGCAAGGCTATGTTCGGACCTAGAGACGTTGCATCTAAGTAATGTGGTCTTACCCGCTGACCTGACGCGTTGAAGCACCGGGAGCAATAGAAGCGACGGCGGGCCTCAGCAAATTGATAAGGCCAGCGGTTGGTGTAAAAGCGCCACCACAAGCCATTCGCTTTGAAAATTGCGCTGTTACCGCACGCGCAGCGCACTTCTACCCCACGATTATGGATGACGGCTTCAAACAGGTCGGTCGGAAGCACCATATTCCCAACGCTGCGCACATCACTCCGCCGGGACTAAAGCCTGAACTTGCGCCCATATGAGCGCGCCGATCATGAACGGCGTATCGTCGCGCCGTCCTTCACGAATATCCTGACGCCAGGCTGTGCCGCCGATTTCGCGGGCCGCCAGCCACCGCCGCGCGTACTCGCTCAATGTTTTGCATCGACAAACGCCGCATAGATGTCGAAATCCTCCGGAATGAGCGGCCCAGTTAGCATTTTGCCATAGATGTTCGGGTTGGTGACTTTAAGATCGACGCCGCAATCTTGGGCTTCGGCAACGAGGTTGAAGCGCGCGTGAAGCGCTGCCACTACCATTTCAGGCGCTGCGTCTTGAAAGCGACCGGTGTACCGGCTCAACGCGGCATGATCGACCTCCGCATAGCGAATAAGCTCAAAGCCCTCTTCCGCGTCTTCTGCGGTAAACTGGACTTTGTTCAGCGCGGCGCACGCGGCTTCCCATTCGGCATAGGGTGCGCCTGATTCAAGCAATGCATAGGACATGACAGCCTCCATTCGAGTCGCACCGGTATAGAACAAAATAAGAACAACTGGGAGGCTGTTGACTCTCGATCGGTCGCGCACCACCCTCGCTCCATGTGCAATCGGGCAGAGCGCGGCCATACGGAAAAGGTGCTGAAGCTGCTGACATAGCACGACAGTTGGAGAAAAGCCGTCTCTGGTCGTCGGCATTCCAGTCCAGCATTCTCATTGCCGCAGTGCTCTTTGCTGCCGGCTGCGCTGCCGCCGAGGTATATGACGCTCTGGCAACGCCTTTTTCGGCGTTGGAAAATCAACTATAGTCGGCTGTGCCCAATATAAATGCGGCCGAATAAGGAACAGCAGGTTCGCCGCCGCTCCGGCAATCTGGGATTGTCGGACTTGGTGCGAAGAGCGGAACGTATTTCACACCCCGTCGCATAATATTGGATGGAGATTTCACCGAACAAATTGCTGCTGCTTCCAAACCTCAGGCTATCACGTGTCGATCATCTCGCTGATCTTGTTTGCTAATTCTGTCATCACGAAAGGCTTGGTGATAACCTCCATCCCCGGTTCGAGATGGCCGTTGCCCACTGCTGCATTTTCGGCAAATCCTGTGACAAAGAGTATCTTCAAAGCGGGGCGATGAACTCTCGCGGCATCGGCGACCTGACGGCCATTCATGCCGCCCGGCAACCCAACGTCCGTTATCAACAGGTCAATGCGCACGTCGCTTTGGAGGATTTTAAGGCCTGACGGGCCGTCCTCTGCTTCCAGAGCCTTATACCCTGCTTCTTCCAGCACATCGACGATAAGCATGCGCACAGTGGGCTCATCATCAATGACAAGGACGGTCTCTCCCGAACCGACCTCTTCGATCGCAACATCACCGTGGACCGGTTCATGATCCAGAGATCCCGAATAGCGCGGCAGGTAGACGCACATCGTAGTGCCATGGTCATCTTCCGAGTAGACCCGCACCTGCCCCCCCGACTGACGCACAAAGCCGTGGATCATCGACAGGCCAAGGCCGGTGCCCTGCCCAATAGGCTTGGTCGTGAAAAAGGGGTCGAAAATGCGATCACGGATGTCATCAGGAATGCCCGTGCCGGTATCAGTCACACACACCGACAGATACTGGCCTGGCGGCAGGTCACGCTCGCGCGCCGCACGGTTATCCAGCCACTTGTTCGCGGTCTCGATTGTTAGTCGTCCGCCGCCCGGCATAGCGTCGCGCGCATTGATCGCCAGGTTGAGCAGAGCACTTTCCAACTGTGCCGCATCGACCTTTGCCAACCACAGGCCACCCGCACCAACCACTTCTACGGTAATCTGCGGACCCACGGTCCGTCGAATAAGGTCTTCCATGCCGAACACCAGGCGGTTGACGTCCGTTGGTTTGGGATCAAGCGTCTGACGGCGCGAAAAAGCCAGCAGCCGCTGGGTCAGGGCCGCTGCGCGTTGCGCTGAGGTTTGCGCCCCGGTGATGAACTTCTCGATACCATCCGGGCGGCCTTGTGCCAGCCTTCGCTCGATGACTTCAAGGCCGCCAGAAATTCCTGCAAGAAGATTATTGAAGTCATGCGCGATGCCCCCGGTTAACTGGCCCACGGCTTCCATCTTCTGTGCCTGCCGCAGCGCCTCTTCAGCCTGCACCCGCTCAGCGACGGCTTCTTGGACGCGGCGTTCCAAGGATTCGTTCAAATGTTTGAGCTCATCATAGAGCCGAGCATTATCAACCCCGATCGCCGCATGCGCTGCTATCCCGACCATAAGCTCTTCATGATGTTTCTTGAACATAGCTGGGCTAGAGTGGCCAAAGAACAGTCCCCCAATCACCTCACCCGATCGGGACTGGACGGGCACCGCCAGATAGCTGCGGACAGGCAAATGCCCTGCGGGCATGCCATGGTGCGGCTCATTCTTACCGTACCGCTCATCGGCTAGAATGTCGTCGGACCGAATGACCCCTTCACCCTTGAAGGTGGGCGCGAACACTGCGGTCGCGCGTGGCATACCGAAATCCTCGAACTGCGAACGCTTCGCACCCGATAGCGTATAGAGCAGATATTTCTCGCTGCCCTCGCCAACAACGTTATAGAAGAACGCTCCGAATTGCGCGCCGGTCAGCGAGACGCCGGCGTCAGTGACCATCTGCACGATGCGCTGGAGATCGACCTCCGCTGCGAGCGCTTGCCCCGTCTGGTTGAGCATCGCGAGAGTTTCTCGCTGCTCATGTTCCTCCGCGATGGGCCTTACCTCGATGATCGTTCCAATAGGATTGCCAGCGTCGTCGGCGATCGGGCTTGCGGTGAACGCAACCGGAAAAAAGCTACCGTCCTTATGAACAAATGTCTCTTGCCCCTGCATCTGTGCACGCTCAGGGAAGGCCTGATCGATCGGGCATTCCTCAAGGGGATAATGGCGTCCATCAGGATATTTATTGTGGATGACATCGTGCAGCGGCTGCCCTTGCAGTTCGCTGAAGCTGTAGCCAGTCAGCCGCTCTGCCGCCCGGTTTGCAAAGATGCAGTGCTGATGATCGTCCATTACAAAGATTGCCATCGTCGTATTGTTCACGATAGCTTCGAGCTGACGCGTCGGGTCCTCCAACAACGCCAAGATATCTGAACTCATTAACTGCCCCTCTGCAGCAGGACGTTCCCGCCGGACCCACACGCCAACATCGCGTCGCGACTTAACCGTTTGGTAGGCAAGTCGTTCCTTTGAATTGAATAGTAATTTCAGCGCCTCGGTTTTTCGCTTCATGGCATCGATGAGCGTTTAACCAGACTGAACCGCAGTGCCGATACATCCCTTAACTCAGAGTTTCCATGTGATGCGCGGAACCAACAGCCCATCCGTTTCATCCGGCTCTATCGCAGCAGCGGTTAGAGATACGAACGGCCCAGATACGGTCATCGACCGAACCGACGCAAAATTCTTACGATACGAATATGGCACCATGTCGGCAGCGTTCTGCATTGCGATTGATCCCTGATCGGCTTAGCCTTCAAGTCGAATTAGGCCTGCCCGGTCGACGAAGTCTTTGGGCCTAAGCCTGGGGGATTTCCTGATGCAGTCAGAAACGGCGTCGACGACGATCTACGACCTGTTCGCTTTGGCCCGGCGCGAGCTGGATTGTCGCGACGCTTCCAGCGTAGGCGCGCTGCGCTATCGTTACAATGCGGTGGCGTTGTTCTTCCTCAACGAAGGATGGCGCCGGCTGCATGGGGGAGACGCGCTCGGTCCAATCTGCCACTGAAAAAGACGCCTCACACCTGTCCGTTTGCGCTCCTTTACCGAAATTTGTCACGCCGGGCACGTTTTGTCTATTGTGCAATTCAACCAATATATTGATTGCTTAATACTTGCGAGCCAAGACAGATCCCAGAGACGCCTTTCGACGAGCCGCGCCGGCGTGGTCAGCCGCTTGGCGTCGCCTCGTTATACGGGCCGGTTCACGATTAGCATCTTCATCGCTTTGCTCGCCTTCCCAGCAGAATGCTCCTACAATCCATCGTTAAGATCGAAGTTCTCACGGGCTTCTTTATCCAGGCTAGATAGCTACGACGTGCTGCGCTTTGCTATGCGCGCCCTGTTGTTCGCTTCCACCCATGAGGTGACACCGTGAAAGTGGTCCACACATATGGTCGCTTCAAGAGGCTGGTCACTGAACTGACCAAGGATAAAGCGGTGCTGCATGATGGATCGCTGCGCGACGAGTGTATGAATAACCACTGGTTCGATACGACCCAAGGCGCGGCATCTGATCGAAGCCTAGCGATAAGAACCTAATGACAGTCGTCCCACGCAGTCCTTGGCTATCTACCCCCGTCAGAATATGCTGCCAGGGCCATAACTTCGATGCCCCCGATGGGGGGCATCGACGCCCAAAACTAACTATAGACCCGGATCACCAGCACCAAGTGCTGAGGTGAGAAGAACCATCGAAGAAGCTACACAGTTCACCCGGGGTTGCAGATTACCCCCATGACATCAAAGAGAGCCTTTCTGTTGTTCGTGAAGCAAGATTGTTATTCTTCTCCATTGTCTTTTACGCCAACGACAGGAACATCAATTTCCTTTTTCTCTGTCCCGACCACAACCTCTTTACTATCGACATCAACCGCTGGGAGTTTTCCACCGTCAATCGAGACCTCTGGCAAATCGCCGTTCTTTACGTCTGCAGACCAAAATCCGGTGGCAAAGAGAAGGCCGACGATCACCACCGCCGCCAATGCCACCCACACCCAAACACTTGTGCCTGACTTTGATGGCGCTACGCGCTCATCACGATATGGATCAGCCATTATTTCCTCCTCAGATTAGAACGGATATGAAACATCCCACAAATGTCTTTGTTCCAGAAGATGGCTGGCACCCGGAAACGTTGAGTTGATGTAGCTCAGGATTGGCAGTTGGCCATCCGCGCTCCCACCCCCTTTCTAATCTACGTTGCAATCGGCCAACGCTTGTCCACGGATAGCCGAAATAAAATAAAGCCCCGCTTGCAGGGAGCAGCGGGGTCTGGACGGGAGCCGACCGAATCTAGCGGGAGCCAATATTGATTGCATTCGACACAATATTAGCCGGCCATCGATTTTATGGTTCCATGAAAATTTAGGTAGGGCCGCAGATTGCACTTCGATCCGGCCGCTTTATCCGCCTGACGCAGCCGGCGATACTGAATGCACCTTCAGGCCAGCGCTCTCCCCCGATCGACCGCATCGCCTCCACCGCCTTGAACGACAACAGCCGGTCGCCGAGTAGCTGCATGCCCCGCCGCCTCGTTTCGCGGTGCCGGCTAATCTCCACCGTCAACTGGCGGGTTTCGAGGCGCCTTCTCCTCTCGTTCGACTCCCAACAGGCATTCTGTCGCGAAATCAGTTCTGATTGAAGGGTCGTCCACGCTAACACATGCCTGAAATGTCGCCATGCCGAACGCCGTTGTCCACCAGGGCAGCATTGCAGTCATGCCCGCCGCCGTTTGACCGTGCCACAAAGCAGAGAGGTGCAAATTTCATGATTCACCCGATTTGCGGGCGTGAACCAAACGCTACGCTTGTGAGTTTGCACAGCACTACGCGGGTCACGACGAATGTTAGCGTTCCGTGCAGTTGAAGCCTAAGTCTGATGGAGAGAGAAAAGATGAGCGACAATAATCGCAGCGGCCTCGGCCATGATGATCCCAACCGTGGTCCGCTTGACCGAGCCGCAAATGCCCTGGACGGCCATGACGATCCTAATCGCGGCCCGCTGGATCGAGCGGCTAATGCCATTTCCGGAGAAAGCGGTGGCGTCAATGCCGCAATCGGAGGATCTCCATCGTCTACATCTGGTACCAACGACGCGACCGTGGTGTCAGCAGTTTTCGACACGCAGGAAGAAGCTGAGCGAGCCGTTTCGGAATTGCGGAACGCAGGCGTAAGCGACAGCGCGCTTTCCGTCATTGCTCAAAAGCGGGGCACGTTGACAACCCGCGATGTCGATGGCGAAATTACCGACGAAGAACATACCAACGTTCTTCGCGGTATCTTGGGCGGCGGGGCTCTTGGTGCAGGCTTAGGTGTGCTCGCCCTGGCAATCCCAGGAGTTGGGCCATTGGCGGCGCTTGGTGCTATCGCGGCCTCAGCCGTCCCGGAGGCACTCGCCATCGGTGCAGTTGCCGGTGCCGTCGTCGGCACGTTCAACGAGGTGCTGCTGAAGCACGGGGTGAGCGAAGAAGATGCCGCATATTACGGCGATCAGATGAAGAGCGGCGGCGTACTCGTCACTGTCACCGGGCAGGGTTCGGCAGGCGAGCGCGCCCGCGGCATTTTGTATCGCAATGGCGGTCACTCTTCGTCGCGCGCTAAAGCGACGGCTATCTAGGCTGGCCGAAGCAGTGTAGCTGCCCTCCCAAATACCTCCCCCGACGACAGCGTCGGGGGAGGTATATATTATTCTTCCTTGGCGCCGATGTTGACAGTCGTTTCGGCAAGCCGTGTCATATATTCGTCCCCGCCGTATATTTGCTTGGTCGCCGCTTTCAGCTGTTTCTGATCGTCTTTTAGCCCGAGCGTGCCTGCGAACGAGGCAGCGGTCCCAAAGCCCGCGATGCCATAGTGCGTCATCCGCTGATATTGGGTGATGATCACAGCATCGAGTGCTGGACCCTTATCTGGTCCTTCTTCCAGGACATGCTTGGTCGCTTCCGCCACCAGGCCCTCCATGCCTTTGCAATGCTCCTTCGATACTTTCTCGCCTGCGTTGGCGATCAGCTGCTTAACGATATCGGTATGGCTGGCGATGCCTTCCTGCGATTTCGTGAGCATCTGCTGCAGCTTTTCGTCTGACGCCTGCTTGCTGATCTTTTTCAGCACGCGCAGCATCTGGTCATTTGCAGACCACAAGTCCCTGAGCTCGTCGATGTACAGGTCTTTGAGGTCTTCCGGTTTAGACATGATCCAGCTCCATCCATATGTTGAACATACGCAAAGCGGATGGCGCGAAGAAGGGTTCCGAACGCCAGGCGAATGATCAGGATGGCCTCGTCAGCCCCGCCAGATTGCCAAGACGTAAACTTTCAGATCAGTGCGCTCCGTGTGCGGAGAACGCGTGAACGATAGCGGTTTCCAGTTCGGCGGACTGGATCGGCTTGCGCAACAAGGACGCACCTTGAACGGCCGCCTCCACGCGCGGCCGAGCCTGCGCAATGCTGTAGCCAGTGATGAAAATCACCGGAGCCGAACAAGCAGACACGATGGTTGCGGCGGCGGTCACGCCATCCATACCTGACCCAAGGTGAATGTCGGATATAATCAGGCCCGGCGTGCGGACCAACGCAGCGGCGACGGCGTCCTCACCGCTGGCAACGAGACGAATTGCACTGAAGCCTAAATCCTCAAGCAAACTCTCGACCATCCACGCGATCATCGCATCATCCTCAATCACAAGGATATGCGCATCGAGCGGTACGCCTAGCATTCGACGGGCGTCACGCGCGTTGCCAATGGATGGCGGATTGTGGCCGCTTGCGAAATTATAGCTGGCAGCAGTTCCTAATTGATCCATCGTTACCCACCTGTCGTCGGCGTGAACGAAAAGCTAAAGGCCAGCCCGTCGGGCCGCCAATGCGTTTTTGACGTACCTTTAAGTTCGTGCGCTACCGTTCGCTCTATCATCTTTGTGCCAAAGCCCTTTCGTTGCGGCTGCTCCAACGACACCAGTCCCGTTTCCAACCACTCGATCGATAACCCCTTGTGATCTACTGCCCAGCTTAAGGAAATATGGCCGTTCGGGACAGACAGGGCACCGTATTTTAGGGCGTTGGTCATGAGCTCATGCAAGATCATACTGACACTGAGCACATGCTTGGGCTCCAGCAGGATGTTTGGACCATTCGCTGTCGCGCGAGGAGGGTCGGCAGTTGCCATCGTGCCCAGCAAATCGTCGACCAGTGTCTGCAGCGATGCGCGCTCCCAGGTCGCTGCTGTCAGAATTTCATGCGCCTTCCCCAGCGCCATCAGTCGTCCGGAAAAGGCAGGCTCAAAGTCGGCGAGGGAAGCACTGGATTTCGCAGTCATGTGCGCGATCCCTGCCACGACGCCCAACAAATTTTTAACGCGATGATTAAGCTCCCCGATCATCAGATCCTGTCGTAGAGCCGCCTCATGTCGCTCGCTAATGTCGCGCAGAAACCCGAGGAAAACGGGTTCGCCGAACTGGCTCGTCTGTGTAATCGACAACTCGACGGGTAGTTCGCGGCCATCGCGATGCAGGGCGTGAATTTCGATATGCTGGTTCAGGACCGGCCCTTCTCCTGTTGCGAGAAAATGCGCCAGACCTTTTTCATGGTCAGCCCGAAACCGCTCGGGAATGATCAGGTCGCTCATCCGTCTGCCGCTGGCATCGCGGAATGACCAGCCAAAGGTTCTCTCCGCTACGTCGTTCCATCCAGCTATCGTGCCATCGGTACGTATCACTACGACAGCGTCCAGCGCGGTTCTCAGGACGGAGCCAAGGCTTTCGCTTCGAAGATCATGCAACTGGCTCATGCCGCGTGCGTACCTGCTGGGGAAATACCCGTCCAACATTATCCGTCGAGACTGCACCCGCCTTACTTCTCCGCAACCTGAAAAAAACGTGAATATTCCCCTCAGGGCAAGCGAAAGACGTCAGCGGTAATGGACCTTGCATCGACATCGACGCGCTGCGGAGATGGACTATCGTAAATGACCATGAGACCCATTGCGCCGTCCTCCAGCTTCCACAGGGCCAGCCCCTCAGGATGATCCGACCCGCGACCGAACGGGAGTTCCAGAAGGCGCTCCGGGCGATGAAGGTGCACCTTGGATGGATCATGGGGCGGGTCGTTCACCCATCCTGGCCAGCGATAGATAGCGCAGGGACCGCTGAGCCCGGTCGTTGGTCCTGCCAGGATTAGTAGGTCATCGCCCAGACGCTTAAGATCCCGCACGCCCAAGCCCTCTAACGCGACGAGCCTGCGGACGGGATCGCCCTCAAGCCCCAGTACACCCTGACCTGAAACGCCGACTTCCAACTCGAGGATGACGCCATGCCCCCCTATGACTGGCCCGCGCATGCCTAGAGCAACACGTGTACCAACCACCGCGATGCCTTCGATATCGACCCCGCCCTCCTTTGCGGGAATTTTTGTAAATGGTGCGATCAGCGGGTCCCGGGCAAGTGCAGCGGCCAGGGCGTTGCCGTCGCTGCCCTGGGGAAGAACGCCCGCCCGCCTGTGCCCATCGATACGAACGGGATGATGGGTCCCTAAATGCTCAACAAGCGGAATGCGCCCAAGAAGGCAGCGCGCGCGCGTATCCTTCAGGTCGGCAAGCAGCCGCAAATCGATCCGCTCGTCTTTGGCTTTTTCCACCTTTGGGCGGGCGCGCGCATGGCTGCCCAGAACCCACAGCCATCCATCGTCCGCACTTAAACCCTCTAAATCTACTTCTTGGTCCGGATCGGCTAAGGGCAGTAAATCGCCCAGACTGAACTGCGCGTGCTCGCTCCAATCGCCCGTGGCCGATCGGCTCAAGCGATCGATATCGGCATGTTCATCTGCGCCAAGAAAAAGGCTATTGCCGACCCGCGTGCCCGCAGAAAAGTTTCGAAGCGCTTTCTTCTTCTTGCCTTTGCCAAATTGAAGGACAATCCGCTCGATAGGCACAGCCGGTGCGCTCCAACTGCTCGACCAAATGTCATTCATCGTACAATCCTTGGGGCAAGATATTCGGGCCGCTCTCAGTCCGTCGCGTCGACAGGAAAATGCACTGCACCCGCTGCGCTACTTGGAAAAATTTGGCTTCGTGACCTTAATTCGGCGATACTTGGCCTCGATCAGGCTGAACAGACCGAAGAGGGCCAAGCCAAAGGCAACTACCCCTAAAAGAACAGCGCCATAATCCTGCGCCCGCAATTGCTTCAGCGCCTCTCCCAGACCACCCGCCCGGTCCGCATCGTGATTGAGCGCGGCCGAAATTACGAACCAGCTAATCAGGGCGAATATCAAGGCGCGGGCGGCATATCCTAAGCGTCCGATCCAACGCACATAGTCGGGCGCAGGAACATCCCCGTCTAGCTCGTCGAATCGCGCCTTGTACGCCTTCAGTGCCTGCGCGGCCGCAACAACAAAAAGTAGCATCCCAACAAAGACCAGGAGGAACGTGCCGCCTGGCTGTTCCAGCAACCAGGCCGACCAGCTTTCCGCACTCTGATCGCCCGGGCTGCCTTCCTGCGCGGACGACTGTTTGAGCGCGAGCCGTGCCGCCGCAGTAGCAAGCACGAGGTGGGTAAGCCCGCTTAAGGCATATCCCACGCGTTCGAACTTGCCCTTATGATCGCGGCTGCGGTTCTCGGGGTATGTAATCGCCTCGGTCAATCGCCAAACGGCATAGCCAGCGAACCCCAGCGCGCAAATCCCGAGCAAAATATGTCCTAGCGGGGCGTTGGCTAATGCACCCAATGCACCCTGATTGTCCGTGGGTTGGCCGCCGTTGACCGCAACGTCCAGCGCGAACCAGCCAATCAGTACATATACCAGGCCGCGCGCCGCAAAGCCGATACGCGCAAATAAGGTCATCCGTTCATTGTAATTCATGCCGCCCTCCAGAAGGTGGGAAATGCGCGGTTACTGTGTCCGTTCCCTCCAACCGTAACTGTCGCCGCCAAATCACCTGCTTCAAGTGGTCGCCATTTGTGCTACGTCGCTGCTGACCGTTCGGGTTCCGTTCACGAGCAAAACCGACTTATTGCCGCTTCCGCTCGCTCTCGCTGGGCATATCCAGCTGCACACCGCTGTCTTGGTCAGCCACCAAATCCAGCCGGCTGGCCGCACCCGCTGCCCTATTGGCCGCGCGCTGGCCCGGCACCGGCACAGCTGCCGGGCCTGGCCCCGATGGTCGGCCCATCCCTTGCGATGGAAGCGCCACATAAGCCGTGCGGATTGCCCCAATCCACGCATCCGCCACTGCCAATGCCAGACGGTTGAAACGCCGGAAACCATGAGCTTGAGGTTACCCCATGTCCGTGCACGGGATCAAAATCGTGCTGCTTTGCGACTTCGTCGCCGAGATATCCCGAGGTGCAGCTCGACGCGCAGTGGTGAGCATCATGCGAGATCGAGCGGGCGTCGCATAGAGGCACCAAGGGCGGCGGCTAGGTTCCGCAAGCTATGCTCGCGCGCAAAAACCTGTGTGTTGAGATCGAGTAGAATGCTCCCAGTCGCCAAGCCTTTGTGCACCAATGGCCTTTTGTCTTCTTCGGCAGGGGCCTGGTCGCGCACCGCCAGATCGGCATGCTTCTTACTCACCGGCTCTTCTCGAAGGAACCGCATGGGATTCAGAGCGTCTTTGCTCTATGGATGGCGCGCTCACCCTCTTTCTCGTGATCTTTGGATGCAGCGACGATATGTCGCGATGTCAGCGCATCGACACGCCGCCAACAACCTTCGCATCTGCTTCAATCTGTAATTCCCAAGAAGCTGCGGCCCTGGCGACCAAGGAAGCCATGTCGGCAGATTACCCAACCATCATTGCCAGATGCGTCAATGGTAAACAGCTGGCAGCCTGGGGCCTGAAGACGATCGATATGAGCAATCTTTTGCGCTAAGTGGGCGGTCGCCGCCCAAGGAGTTGCAGGGCTTGGATTCTGAACCACGCCCGTAAATGATAGCGAGACGCCGCTGACCGGCGACTCCATCCAACCCTAAAGCCTCGCGCTTTCGTTCTTCCTAGCGGCTCCGCTCCGCAATATACTGTTCGGCGCGGCAGTAGCATGGCTTCCCCGGCGGAAAGTTGCGGAAAAAAAAGGGCCGGTCCGCAGATCAGCCCGATAAGTTTTAGGAGAGGATGCCCGAAAGGCACGCTCCTTTTGTCCGGCCCGCAGGCATGCGGCAAATGCTAAGTACAGCGTGGCGATTGCGTTATGGACAATCGCTCAATTGGGGGCGCCTCGTAGGTGTTGTTTTAATGTGTTGTGCCAAGTCTAAGTGGAGATAGGCCGGATCGAACCCGCACAACTTCCTAATCTTCTCAACACCGACAAATGCCACACGGCCCGAGCGAAACGAAAACAGATTTTCGTTCCTAAACTGCTTCATCACGCGGTTTACGTGCACCGACGTAAGGCCCACAGCGTCGGCGATTACCTCTTGGGTCAGGGGGCAATCGAAACCGGCCTCATCAGCTAATCCTAAGATGCTCAACCGTTCATGCAATTCGCAGATCAGCCATGCGACGCGATTATAGGCGTTCCGCCGACCGACATTGGCAAGCCAGGCTCGGAGCAATCTCTGCTCTAAAAGCGACCCAGACAGAATAGACTGCATTTGATCAAAAGGCTGCGCTAACCCTAATGATCCTTCAATCGATATGGGCTTCACGAGCGACGGGGTTAACGTACAGACGCTGTAGTCGATCAGCGTACCATGCATCGGGGTGCTCTCGCACACGTCGCCCGGCAAGAGGAACGCGTTGATCTGGCGCTTGCCATCTTTCATTATGTTGTAGCGACATGCCCAGCCCATATGCATCACGTGAACACAATTGAGTGGGGCGCCTTCTTTAATAATGGTGGCGTTTGCCTCCAAAAATAAGGCGCCCGGCAATGCGTCATTAGGAGGGCAGTGATTCTTTCGAGCATGCAGATGCCCAAGATCACCAGCGGGGGTAGCCTGTAGATGCATAACACCTCACAATATTTGTTACGCCCGCAAACGTCCGCTCCCTGAAATGGTTTCCTGCTCACAGGCCATATCCATTTGATAGCGACAACGCCGGCCTACGGCTCTGCAACCGGCTCAGCCAATCCACCTCGGCGCGGTCCAGCTCCTCGAAACTGTTGCCCTCCGCCACGCCATCCTGCTACCGCTTTCGCAGTTCCTCTGGCGTCTTGCTGGCACGAAACCGGGTTCGGATTTGGTCGACTGGGCCAAGCTGCCAATCAGTCGTGCTGCTTGTTTGGTTCCGCAACTACGCACTGAAGCCTCGCCTAGTTTGTTAGTGTCCATGAGGCCCCCCGATTGCTCGAACCATCACTAGCCAAGATATTTCGGCAGTGATCGGCTGGAAGATGGGAACTGCTTTTCAGTGTCGGACGTGAACTTACGTGCAGGTTGTCCATTGCAATGCGTTCGGTCTTTAAACGCGAATTATGGAAGACGCAGTCACACTTTTGCTCGTCGAGGATGAGCCACTGTTGCAGAATATCATGGTGGCTGGGCTGGAAGACGCTGGATTTCGCGTCGTCACCGCTGCCGATGGGGCAACCGCAGCGAAATCCTTTCATGCTAACGCGGATGAAATCGCCGCGTTGATAACCGACGTGCGTCTGGGCGCAGGTCTGGACGGCTGGGAGGTTGCGCGGCGTGCACGACAAATGAGGCCAGAATTGCCAGTTGTGTACATGACCGGCGATAGTGCCGCAGACTGGGCGGCCAACGGAGTGCCCAAGAGCGTTTTGCTTCAGAAGCCGTTTGCGATCCAACAGGCCGTGATTGCCGTTGCGACCCTGTTGAATGAGGCGAGCAGCACGATCACTCATAACAGCTAAACGACCGGAGAATTGGGCTCGGCATAGCTGATCGCGACCAGTAATAGAGGCCCCGCCAGCATGTTCTGGCGAACCGTCTGGACAGTTTGGGCAGGCGCCTGCGCCGGAAAGGGACCTTGAGCGCATTGTTCAGATGGTCACGGACGCCGGTGTGTCCCGGACAGGCGCGCAATTTGGAGCCTTCTTCTACACTGTGATAGGGCAAGAAGGGGAGAAGTATCTTCTTTACAGGCTATCGGGCGCAGGGCGGTCGCAGTTTGAAAATTTCGGCATGCCCCGCGCAACTCAAGTGTTTGTACCCACCTTCGAGGGTGAGTGCGTAATCCGGTCGGACGATATTCTCGTCGATCCGCGCTATGGGAAGAACCATCCCCACCGTGGCATGCCAAAAAGGCATTTGCAGGTACGAAGCTATCTCGCCGTGCCGGTCCAGTCTCGCTCCGGCGATGTGATCGGGGGGCTTTTCTTCGGGCATTCGAGTCCTGCGAAGTTCCAAAAGAACCACGAAGAGTTGATGGTAGGAATTGCGGCCCATGCTGCTATCGCGGTCGATAATGCCCGCTTATATGCCGGGCTTCGACGCCTGAACGATCCGCTGGAGCATCGCGTCGAAGAGGCCATCGCAGAGCGGATTGAAGCCGAAGAGGCAGGCGCAGAAAATGGAAGCCATTGGGCAACTGACTGGCGGCATCGCGCATGACTTCAATAACCTGGCCGACCTTGCAAAAAAGATTACAGAAATGATCGATCACCGAATCTCATGATCAGGCGTTTTCATTTGAGAATATGATGCCGGATTCGGGATTTCGCTGATCACAATGCTATTATCGGCATTGGCGTTTATCAGCGCTGTATCCTCATCAGCAAGGCCCGAAGCCGTGTCACCGGTTTCTATGCCACGTAGAAATCCACTGACATACGCTAAGAAGCCGAGGGTCAAAGCAAGCGCAGACATAATCAAGATGAACCGAGGCAATTGCAACCAACTGGGCACACTACTTACGCGGTTATCAGACATTCCAGCCTCCCGAGCCTCGCCTTTAACAAATAGGCGAGTGGCCGGTTCCCTTGTGTAATTCTAGAAATTCTGGGCGTTCATCTCCCGTATGAGATTAACCTGTTCGTGCTGATTTATTCTTGATTCAGCTCATCCCTCGCTTGAAGGCGAAGGATGCGGATGGGGCGCTTCTGGAGCCGGATTTAGAACCGTAAGTTCATGGCCGTCTTGCGGTATAGGGCAATGTATCTTTCGAAAAGTAGCCTCGTCCAGAATGGCTTGCTCCAAGGGTGTTCGCTCGCAATGCTCCGCCAACACGCTTACCGCCAAAGCAATTTCTTCGTCGCTCATGGCGAATGCGATGGCAGCAGCGCTTAGATGATCTTTCACTTCGCGAGCCTACCTCATCTGCGCGATCAGCGAAAGTGATCCGTTAGTTCGTATCGAAAGCGGAATCTTTGGCACTTTCGGGAAGACGGGCTGTTGAGGATAGCAGGAGAATACCATGTCTAATAAGCCAATCATGATAGGACGTGTTACTAACAACGACCTCATCACAGTCGCCTGCAACCTCCGGCGACTGTTTCCGGTGATCATTGATGACGCCTTTTCCGATCTGATGCAAGTCCTCGATAGGCTGCCGTCGGCCACACGGCAACCCGCTACCACTCTCCCTACTCCTCGATCAAAATAAACTTTCGTTTGATTGTTTCGGTCCGAGGCATTTAAATTCAACAGGATAAGACACGAGTAGCAGTCCTCGTTGTAGACCGTATTTTCGATCAGCCCGCCCCGCGATGCGCTCAAATAGCTGACTTGAACCGCCAGATCGTTGCTCAGTGCCACATTCAGGCTGATATAGCCCCGGAAATAGTCATAATTTCAGTAGGATATTTCCGCCCTCGCCTCGTTCGCGAAGCTCGGCGCGCAGGTCTTGATGTCGATTGGCCGGCAACGGTGTTCCTGCCAAACAGATTGCCCTGCGGCCCGCGCAGAAGCTGGATGCTTTCCACGGCGATGAGGTCGATGATATCCGATCCGATGCCAGGGTTAAACGCCGTCGACATACAAGCCGACGCCCTGTTCCAGTCCGTAGTTCGTGCCGCCCGAGTTGGTGCCGATACCACGAATCGTGATGGTCTGAAACCGACTACTGAACCCCTGAATGTTCAGGCTATGAAGTTGCTGTACAACCTGCTTCAGGTTGAAACCGCTCTGCGCGCGGGTGGTGTCGCCGCTGATTGCACTGACGGCAATCGGTACCTTTTGCGGATATTCCTGCTTGTAGCGGGCTGTCACGACGATGGCGACTACGCTAGCTGTCTGGTTGCGACACATCATTGGCATAATATAATAAGCCTGTTGCTCTGCGCACGGGGTAGATGATGGCGCGCTCCTCCTCGTTCATCCGCCAAGCAAGGCGCTTGGGTTGGCTTGATCGATCCTGGACAGCCTGTTCTCCCCGTCTGCGCCATTTGCGGACGGTCTCATCGCTGATGCCATAGCGCTTCGCCACGACACTGGCGGGTTCGGTGGAGCGAGCAATGTCCGCCCGCACAGCGGGGGAGGTTCGGGCCTGAGGATGTATCTGCACCGTCACGAGCAAAGCGCCAAGCGTGAGCCGCAATTGCGCTGCTTACCATGTCCCAATGATGTGTCGCAACCAGACAGCGTTTTAGCTGCGCCGTCATTGGAGATAGATGTTTGCCCGCTGGCGATGCCTGGCAGAGCGCAATTCGGCAGCAAAGCAAGGGTGAGGTGGAATGTATCGCGGTCTATGCGTATTTTCCAAGCAATGAGTGTGATGCGGATAGGCACGCAGCGAACGGATGCCGGGCCAAACGGCGTGCCCAGCTCCATGTTCGCCGGCGGCAACTTCGTTACGACCGTGCTGTCCTGTATATTGACAAGTCAGCGACATCCGCCGGTGGCGCTTGCACCGCGATCCGCCGGACTTGGTGAGAATGACGGGAAGCACACTTGTCTTTCTGCTCATTTGTACGTTTGGTGGTTGTCAGGGCAGCGCGCCAACGGTGGTCGTTCAAGCACGAATGAAGGAGGATGAAATGGGTGATTTAGCGGGCTGGATCGCACTTGGCGCAACGTGCCTGGCGGCTCTCATGACAGCTTCGAACCTCGGGCCGCGTATGACTGGTTGGGGGTTTGTTATCTTTACGTTCGGGGCGATCGCATGGATCGTCGTCGGCGTGGCCACGGGCCAGACCCAGCTGCTCTGGAGCAATATCTTTCTTGGGGTCGTGGACCTGTTCGGTATCTGGCGCTGGCTAGGCTGGCAAACGCGGATCAGCGACACGGTCGAGGCAGAGCAGGACCGCAGCGAGACCGAAAGCGGGGAGACCCTGTTCGCTTTCTCAAAACTCGGAGGCATGGTCGTCATCGGCTCGGACGGATCGACCGTAGCCCATGCCGTCGATGCACTGGCGGCCTGTTCGAGCGGCCGTTTTTCGCATCTCATCATCGCCGAAGGCGGTGTTGCCGGCGTCGGCGAAACGCTGCGTAAGCTCCCTTGGAACGAAGTCAAAATGGCGGGCGATACGCTTGTGACCGACTTGGATTGTGCGCACATCCAGCGGCTCGAACGTGCAGAGGCTGCATAGGATATGGCCCCGAACAAAAAATCCGCCGCGTCAGCGCCGTCTCGCGATTGCTTGAATGCCGTCGATGTCCTGGTCGTAGGCGGCGGTCCGGCAGGCCTCACCGCCGCCATCTATCTGGCACGCTTCCGTCTCAAGGTGCGTGTGGTTGATTCCGGTCAAAGCCGCGCAGCGCTGATCCCACGGACCCGCAACCATGCCGGCTATCCTGGTGGAATTCCTGGGGTGAAGCTCCTAGGCCTGATGCGCGAGCAAGCTGCGGAGTTCGGCGTTACCGTCGAGGATGAGACGGTCGAGGCCTTGCAAATCAATGGCGACGTTTTCCATGCGCGATGCAAAACACAGTCTATCGCCGCAAGCGCCGTCCTGCTGGCCACTGGCGTCGTTAACAACCGGCCTGAGATGGATGATGCGGCTCACCAGACAGCCTTGCAGAGAGGTCTCCTGCGATATTGTCCGATATGCGACGGCTATGAGATTACGGATCGAAAGGTTGCCGTGATCGGCACCGCGACGCACGGCTGCAACGAAGCGATGTTCCTTCGCATGTACACGCGTGACGTTGCGCTATTAGCGCCGGATGCGGCCCATGCGTTGACCCCGGAGCAACGCGCACGGCTCCAGGCTGCCGGCGTCTCTATGATCGACGGGCCTTGTGGTCCGCTTGCGCTGTCAGGGGACGCCATTCTCATCCCAACTCCATCGGGCCTTGAGAGGTTCGACAGTTGCTACCCCGCCTTGGGGTCGGTCATTCGCTCAGAACTCGCGATCGCGCTGGGTGCCGAAGCAACCGAAGACGGCTGCCTGGCCATCGACCGCCACCAACGCACGACGGTTCCGGGTCTTTATGCCGCCGGTGACGTCGCGAAAGGGCTGGATCAGATCAGCCACGCCATGGGAGAAGCCGCCGTCGCTGCAACAGCCATCCGCAACGATCTGGTGGGCAAGGCCCACTTGCTTCGATAGCTTACCGCTTCACTCGTCGCGGGGTGCGAACAAGAGGCATCAAGGGCCACATCAGTGCAACCTTAAGTCAGATATGTCGGAGACTGGTAAACGACGTCTTGAGCAGCCGCCTTCTCCAATGGGCCGAGGGCATACGGGAAATAGCCCAATTCCGACCATCACTGAGCTGCCTTATCCAGTCTTTGCTATCAACCGACCAGCCGCGCCCTGCTCGGCCGCCAGGTTACGGTTGTAGGCCAGCGGCATACGTGGAGATTTCCAGCGCAGCGCGTCCATGATGCCAGCCAAGTGTTCACCGCTTGTGAAGAGATCCTGGTTGAGCCCGACCCGCGTCGAGTGCGCACTGATCCCCTTAAGCGACCGCGTCATATCGTCCTTCGTTAGATCGGGCAACGCGCCAGCATCGAATGCCCGTTGGATCATCGCTCGATAGATCGGTCCGATCGACGCAGGGTGAAAAGCCCCCTTCCCCACATCATACTCGACTCGTGCTGGCACCGCCCGCTTCGACAAAGTTTTGCGCAGATCCCAGCTTTCACGCCCGGAGATGCTGTCAATCGACCGGCCCCGCACCGCCGCCTTTGCTTTGTACCGCCGCACAATCACGCGTCGAAACACCGGCCCACTTTCGATCCCAGCCGCCTCCAGCCAAGCCGCAATCGCCCGCACCGTCCGGGGGCTGAAATAGGCAGTTGCCCCCTCCCCTTCCTGGTCACCCTTACTGCGCGGAATGCTGAGCAGCCGCGCCTCCGGATCGATTGCCTCGATGATATGCGCAACCTCAATCGCCACCAGTTCCGAGGCACGCAGCCCGGTATCGTAACCGGCCGAGAGCAATGCTCGATCGCGCAGCCCAGGCAAATCCTCCGCGTAGCTTTCCAGCAGCGCCCGCACATTCAGCCCGCGTGGTTCGTCGCGCTCGATATTCCTTACTGGCCCCTTGAACCGCAGCGACCGCGCCTGCTTCTGCGCTGTGCCAAGCCGGCGACAGATCGCCTGCAACCGCAACTTCACCAGTGGCGCCGGTGTCGGATCCTTCAGATCAAGCAGCAGGTGGATCTTGGCAATCGACGCCTTGTAGCGGCCGAGCGAAGCGGGTTTGCTCCCCTGCTCCGCGCGAGCATCGAGATAGTCTGCCACTGTCTCCGGGGTTGTCGGCAACGCGATCCGATTGTGGCGCCGGCACCAGGCGTCGAACGCCTCCAGGTCGGACTTGAGCGCGCGAATGCTGTGTGGCGAGGACGCCGCCTGATAGGCCGCGATAAGCAGTTCGTTGACGATAATGCGCTCGACCGCGCGCATCTTGACCACCGCCCACGAGAGATCTTCGGCCGACGCCGTCGGCACTGGCTCAAGTTCCCCCGCAATCAGGGGGTTGTCGTCGAGGTGTATGGGGCAATCCATCGGCGTGATCTGTAACGCATATTATAAAGGGTCGTCAAATATGTACATGTGATAACTGCAATTATCAAGGGTCCGATCCTGAAGACCATCGTAAAAAGAAATAACCGAATCCACGAGTATTTGCGTTACTGTGATAATATTCAGATTATCATTTATTTCCCTCGTCGCGTTCAGGCTATTTACGCTAGCCGGTTCTGCCATATTCTCTAGACAATTTGGCAAGTGGGATCAGTTTGTTGCGGCGCTCGGTATCTTGACAACGGCACCTGCGGTGTACGCCCATCGTGGGTTCACGACCTCGGCGCCAGAAATCGGCTTCTCCGCACCTTCGGCTGATATGGCGGTTGAGCCTAGTCCATTACGAGCCATACGGTCCAGTCAGCAAGGGCGAATCATGGTGGCGTCCGTCTATTTAGGGCGAAATACTGCATTCCCAAATCTGGTCCGCATATGGCGAGCTACGGAATTCAGATAGCGCGTCTGCCGCCATGCCGTCGGGCTGTGATAGATGCCAATCGCTTTCCAGTAATTGTCCGTCGAGCGCAAGGCGGATAAGAATATCCACCGTGCAGCCTCCGCGTTGAAACAGGGATCAAAACTCAGCCAATATCGAACCTGGCTAGGCGAATGCCCAACAAGCGCAGCGATGCGAGGTATCCACCAACTATTTATCTGTAGAGGTCCAAGATCATGAGAGCCATTGCGATTACGAACTTCAGCGCCGATCCAGCCCGCCTCCTGATCGCGTAGTCCCCAGAGCGTTTTCTCCAACCATGGCTGACCAAGCGAGGCTTGCCGAATGCAGGAGGAAATTCGCAGGTCTTCTGCGTCAGCGGGCTTTGCAAATGCAGGAGCGTTATACAATGCGATACTGATCACTGCCGTACATAACAGCTTGGGGATTCGGTGTGACATCATCCTTCCCATCCTACCCTCCAGGAGTATTTCGGGGCCCGGCTTCGCTCTGTAACCTTATCCCATGTGACGCTATGATCGACGGATATCCGGCTGTGAGGTCCGGGTGGACCCATACGGATCAAGATGCCTCGCCTTCTCCGGCTCTGACCTACCGTATCGAACGCCGTGACATAGTCAGGCAGGATGGCACCTCCGCAACGTTTCGCCAGGATCAAGCAGTTAGCATCGTCGATCCTGACATCCGCGGTATATCGGCGGTTGCGAACCGACATATGGCTAGGCTTTCCGAAGGCGGACAGTCGGAGATCCTGAAGCGCGGGAGGATCCATTGCCCTAAAGCGAGTATAGAGCATTTGTGGTCGTTGTTGCCGATCGGCTCCGCATAATTGCAACGCCATCGTCCTTGCCTGGCACCGCCGCCCGCAATGACGTGGGAGCCCCTGACAATGACGAACATCGAACACGGAAGGAAACATGGGCAGTAACCTCATCGTTCGGGACCATGAGAGGGTCCGGGGCGGAGCGCAGGAAATTGGTGTTCCCGTTCGATGCCGGTTTTGGGTGCCCTTGCGTCCATGCGCGCGCCGTCGAGAATGTTTTCGAGGAAGCTGTCGAGAAGCTGTGCGATGCTGCGGGCACCTTCGGCAAGATGCTCGGCCGCGCCACGGGGTGCGCGATCATGATAGTGAAGTTGTCGCTCAAGCGCCCAATCGCGCCGCTCCATTCGGAATCGCTCTTGCTCGGCCCTCATACCTGCCAGATGACCTTCCCGGCGTTTCGAGAATATATCTACGCGATCAGTCTTCAGCCGACCCAATCCTTCCGACGAAGACGTCTTTTCTCCTGATCGGCGATCGAGCTTGGCAATGAGTTCCTCGACATTGTTGGTCCAGAGCCGCGCGCCAAAGGCCGCGCGGGTAAGGGCCGTGTAAAAGTTTTGGGCATTGACCAACGGAGATTCGACCGGCGCCAGCACGAATACGCGCGGATAGGTCTTGGATTGCGCGGAATATATGGTCTCTGCATAGCCATGATCCCAGGTCCGGTGTTCGGACAGATCAACCTGCTGGACGTGCCCATCTCGATCCCAGCGGATCGTCGCTAGTGGGCCATCAAGCTTCTCCACGGTGCCGCGCTCGGCATTGCGCAGGCCCAGTTCGCGATTGACGAGCCGCCACTGGATCCGGTCACCCTCGGCGATGTGCCGTTCTTCAGGATTGAACACATTGATGTGCCGGGCCTTCGTCGTCTGCGGGTCCCAGCGGACGACGCGCCCTTGCTCGTCGACCAAACGCACGACCTGCCGTCCATTGGCCTCACGTCCGAGCCCTGCGACGCGATAATCGGCGTGCCGCGCAACACCGAGGCCGACGATGTCCCGATCGAAGCGCACCACCTGCCCCGCTCCGTAGAAGCGGGCCATATGCTTTTCGATATCGGTGAGGCCCGCCGGCGCGAGGATAGAAAGCCGGCTATCATCAGCTACCAAGCGCCCCTCGTCTTTCAGTGCTTCGCGAACCTTGTTGTTGATGATCAGCCGGGTCGCATTGTCGAGGACAAGAATATTGGTGCCAGCCCGAGTTTCTGACTTAAGCCGTATCCAGGCATTGACGGCCTGCTCGGCCATTTTTTCATTGTCGTCGACGGTGCTGACGCTATCGAGCATGGCCAGGGCCTCGGCAAAGTTCCCCCCGCGGGCGGCGGTAACGGCGGCCTTGATCGACTTCGTCTCCTGCCGAACGGCTTGCGTCAACTCTACCGTCGGCAAGCCCAGCCTTCGCATCAACCAGAAGGGTTTGCCCTGCTCGATCGCGCCGGTCTGTTTTTCGTCTCCGAGGAACAGCAGCCGTGCGCCTGTTGCCCTGCTGATTTCGAGCAGCCGTTGGGCCTGACGATTGCCCAATTGCCCGGCCTCATCAAGTACCAGGACATGCCGCTCTTTGATCCCCTGCCCGCCCCGCGCCACGAAGCTGGCGACTGTATGAAAATCAATCTTTGCCTTGTTCCCCAGTTCCGCAGCAGCCGACGATGTGGGGGCCAGGGCAATCAGCGTCATTCCCGGCTCGGCTGCTTCACCCAGGATCCGCACCAAGGTTGATTTGCCGGATCCTGCAACGCCGTGGATCGCGGTCACGCGATCACGCGTCAATGCCGTCTCGACCAGTGCGCGCTGTTGCTCATTGTTAAGCGATGTGCCTTCAAGCACCGCCAGCAGGCGATCGCTCGACGCGATCGGGCGTCCATCGTCTAGGCCCAGCGCGATATGCTGGGTGAGCGCCAGTTCCAGTCGCCAGGACTTGCGGCTGGTGCGCCCACGGGTCAGGATGCTGTCACCGGTCGGCTCATGGGTCGATAGCAGCTTGTGCGCCAACTCATGCTTTTCGATCCGGGGGCGGATATCATCGAGCCGAACCTCTCCGACATGCGCGGCGAGACCGGTGCGCAGTATATCACCCAGATTATTGACCGCCTCGGCACTCTCCAGTTGCCGCAGGCCGAAAAGAGCGGCCCGCGATGCTTCGCGTTCAGTGGGCGGCAGATGTGCCACGCCCCGGTCGTGCGCCATGTCCGCGATCTTTTGCAGTGTTTCGAGACGCCCGCCCGCTCGCTGATGCCATTGCGCGGTGAGGTCCTCCTTACCGATCTTCACCTTGGCCTTGCGCGTAGCGTAGAAGGAAGCACGCTGGGCTTTCTGGCCAACCAACCCATGCTCGCGCGCATGGACTTCGATCGCCCCGGCGCGCTGTGAGAATTGATCAATCAGATCTTTCGGCACGCCTCGTATCTCGAATAATCCGGAACGAGGATCGGCATCGATTTCATAACCTGCTTCGCGCAAACTATAGGCCAGAGCATTGCGATAGATCTGGCCCGCGACACGCTGCTCACCATACATCACCCGGCTTTCCAGGCTTGCCAGGGGATCGCCGTCTGCATGGTTCGTCATATTGAGGACGACAAGGTGCGTATGGACATGGGGGTCAAGTTCCCGGCTGCCATGCTCGGTGAAGCGGGCAACCAGGATCCGGCCCGTCGTCTCGTGGACGATCTTGCCGTCATCGCGACGGCGCAGCTGCGCCTGTTCCTCCAGATAGGAAATAGCCGCGGTCACTGCGCCCTCATGGGCGGCAAGCACGCGTTCGTCGCCGGCAACCAGCGCCATGATCGATACGGACTTGGGCGCATTGACCGCAAAATCCCAACCGGGATGATGCTGAATTTCGCCATCCGCGCGATGGCGCCCGAGTTGTTGATCGCCGACTTTTCCAGCAAGAAGGTCGCGCAACAGCTTCGGATCAACAGCGCCGGAGAGGCCAAGTTCGGCTGCCAGTTTCCCACCCCATTCAGACGGTTCGGTGCCGCCCTTGGTGTAATAGTCGCCGACCGTATAATAGCGGGCGATATTGGCTGGTTTGCCATGAAGGCGTTGGGGCTGGATCATGCTGGCCTCGCCCGCTCACGAGGCCCGTCGTCACGACCGTGCTGGACAAGATCGGACCGGATTTCTCCTTGTTTGCCGGCAAGGATGGTCCAGAGGGTGCGGGGAGAGGCGGGAAGCTCGGCATTCTCGTCATCGAACAATATATCTTCCACGCGCTGGGCATCGATATGCGGCGCTGGCGGCGTCAACAAATCCGGCTGCGGTGATGGGGTCGTGGTGGGTTCTGAGGATGCCGAAGGCTTCGCCGGCTTGATCTCACCCTGTTTCGCTGACGAAGAAGCCTGAGTAGCTTCCCGCTCCATTGCTTCGCGAACACGCGCTTCGGCATGGGCGATGCGAACGAGCATCCCGGCCTTGTCGATCTGAATGGGGGGGGTCGTGCGTTCGAGGAAGGCTGGTCCCAGCGATGGCACGTTGTTGAACCGGCTGTCGAATCGGACAACCGGTAAATTGCGGCCAAAGCGCAGGAAGCCCACCAGATTGGGCAGGTTGGTGACCTCGGTCGAAAGGACCAGCGGCCGGGTTACCTGCATGCGCGACAGGTTGACGCCATCGCGCATGTCGTTGACGCCATAGGACATGCCCTCATTGGCCTCGACCTGCTCGACCTGCCCAAGGTTGATCGAGACATGCTCGGCGGTATCGGTGTCATTCGCCCGCAGCGCCACCCAGGTCGAGCAATAGCCTGTGATAGCGGCCGCATCCTCCTTCCCGTAGGTCGCCTTCAATTGGGGATAGGATTGGAAGCCCAATATGCCGCAGCCACCATATTTGCGGGCACGGGCGAGAAAATCCGAGAGCGACGGCAGCTTATGCAGTGTCGGCAGTTCATCGATCACGCAATAGAGCCGACGGTCGCGATCTGGCGTCAGGCTCATGATCGCGCTGATCGCGATGTCGAGCCACACGGTGATGAGCGGGCGCAGTGACGGGAGCTGGTCGGCCTTCACGGTGATGAAGAGCCAACTTCCGTCCGCGCCTTTCTCGACCCAGTCGCGGATCGAAAAGCCGTCCTCGGTATCGTCGAGATAGCCAAAACTGCGCATCACCGAGGCGAGCTCTGCCTGGATGCCGGCGGATGTTCGTTCGCCTTCGGTGCTGATGAAGGCGGCGGCATCGGTGCCGGTCACGAAGGCGGCCAGATCCTTGAGCTTCGAGCGCAACAGCCGGTCGAGCAGGACCGAGACATAGGTATGTTGCTGGCGCGCCAGCTTGCGCATGACTGCAACCAGCGTACCCCGCGCCGCCTTGGCCCAGAAGGGGTCACCATGCTTGTCGGGAATGGTCGATTCCGCGATCTGATCATAATGATAGTCGCGCGGCACATCGACCCAGGGCGACCAGCGCGCCGCGCGCTGGTCGAGCGGGTTGAGCAACATGTCCGTGCCCTGCCGATAGAATTTCTCGACGAAGGTGCCGGCGGTGTCATAGACGATCGCGCGCCGACCCGATTTGCGGATGCCATCGAGCATGCCGACGATGAGATTGGTCTTGCCGGTACCAGGTGCCCCACACAGCAGGATATGCTCAGGCTCATAGGCCTCAGGCACCGGCACATTGCCGATCGCCAGCGGTCCCTTGGTCTGTCGCCACAGTGCGCGTTTCACCTGCCGGATCGTGCCGAACCGTGCCCCTCGCAGATATTCGTTAGAGCCGAGCCCCCTGCCCGTCCGCGTGAAATAGAACCAAGCCCATGAGAGCATGACCAAGGTGAAAAGGCCAGAGAGCAGTGCGCCATGCAGTAGGTAACCCTCAAATGCATGTAAGGTCTTTTTCGCCAATTTGGAGGCAACCAGCCAGTCCGCTGAGGTCCAGTAGGCCTGACCTTCGGGAGTGCGAAACTGCACCGGATCATTGGTGCCGCCTGCCGCGTCCACCTTGATCGTGGCCTCGGCCAATTTGATCAGAACGAACCGCTCATATTCGG
>JAEMRT010000162.1 GCA_016463225.1 Sphingopyxis sp.
CCGACGGAACGTCAGATCATCACTTTACACTTGCAACGCGGGAGCCATCCACAGACGACAGTCAGGACCTGCGCAGGATAAATTGGCAGTCGGATGACCATAAAGGGTCGTCCCAGGAAGGCAGATTAACGGCTGAGGTCAGGCATTTGACGCTGCCATGACTGCCGGTGCCGACCGTTCCCATTACGGGGTCAAGCGATGGTATCCTTATTCCCGCATCCGGCCGAGCTTTTTACGGCCCGGCCTTGGACAGGCGCCAACCTCGCTGTCAGGACATGATGCGTCAGTTCAGCGATTTCGCCATCAATCGCTCCAGCCGCTCCGCAAAAGCGCGAGGATCGGCGGGTGGCTGACCTTCGGCGATGCGCGCCTCGTCGAGGAGCAGGAACGCGAGGTCGCTCCGCTCTTCGTCGCTGGCCCCGGTCTGGCCGAGCTTGGCGATCAGCGTATGGCCGGCATTGACCTCCAGAACTGGCTTTGCCCGCTCGGGCACCTGCCCGGCCGCTGCCAGCATCCGCTCAAGCTGCAGGTCCATCGCGCTTTCCGACGCAACGATGCAGACGGCGCTGGTCGTCAACCGGTCGGACACCCGGACATCGGACACTTGTTCGGCCAAGACGTCCTTGGCAAAGCTGATGAAGCTGCTCACATCCTCGTTCGGCGCGTCGGCCGCTGCGCTGCATTCAGCCAGGGGGATTAGGCTAAGGTCAGTCGCGCCTTGGGTCACCGACTTGAAGGGCTTGCCGTCATAATCCACACCAACGGTCGTCCAGAAGCTGTCGACCTGGTCGGGGAGCAACAGAACCTCGATCCCACGCGCGTTGAAACCCTCGAGCTGCGGCGATTGGGCGATGCGATCAAGATCGGTCCCCGTCGCATAATAGATGGAGGTCTGGTTGTCCTTAAGGGACGCAGCATAGTCCTTGAGCGAGCGCCACTCGCCGTTCGACGTGCTGGTCTTGAACCGGGCAAGGCCCAGCAACTGCGCGCGCCGCTCGAAATCCTCATAGAGGCCTTCCTTGAGCACCGCCCCAAAATTCTCCCAGATCGCGCCATAGCGGTCGGGGTCGCTGGTTGCGATCTTGTCCAGTTCCGACAGGATGCGGTTGCTCACGCCCTTCTGAATCGCGGACAAGACCGGGCTGTCCTGGATCATTTCGCGCGACATGTTGAGCGGCAGGTCGGCGGAGTCCACAAGACCCCGCACAAAGCGCAGGTAGCGAGGCAGGATTTCCGCCTCATCGGTGATGAAGACGCGGCGCACATAGAGCTTGATCCGACCCTTGCGGTCGGGATCGAATAGGTCGAACGGCTTGGTTTCGGGAATGAAAGTCAGCACGGAATATTCGTGCCGCCCCTCCGCGCGATAGTGGAGCGTCAGTGCGGGCTTGTCGAATTGGCCCGCGACGCTGCGGTAGAAGTCGGCATAATCCTCTTCGCTGATATCCGACTTTGCCTTGGTCCAAAGTGCCGCCCCATCAGCGACCTGGCGCTCTTCCTCCTCGCTGCCCACCTCCTTGATGAAGATAGGCACGGGGACATGGCCCGACTGCGCCTTCACGATCCGCTCGACCGTGTAACGCTCGGCATAGGTCTTCGCATCGTCCAGCAGATGCAGTGTCACCCGCGTGCCGCGCGCTGGCACCTCGGCGGTGTCGACTGGCGCGATCGTGTACGTTCCAAGGCCATCTGACAACCATCTAGCGGCCTCATCAGTTCCCGCACGCCGTGACACGACATCGACACTCCCCGCCACCATGAAAGCGGAATAGAAGCCGACGCCGAACTGGCCGATCAACTGCTGGCCTTCACCATTCTTGTCAGCGGTCAGCTTGTCCATGAAGGCCTTGGTCCCCGACCGCGCGATCGTGCCCAGCGTCTCCCCCATGTCGGCGGCGCTCATGCCAATACCGTTGTCCTCGACGACGATTGTCCCGGCTTCCTTGTCGAGCGCCAGCGTGATGCGCGGCTGCGGATCGTCGCCAAACAGGGCCGGATCGGAAATTGCCTCATAGCGCAGTTTCTCGCACGCGTCGGCCGCGTTGGAGATCAACTCGCGCAGGAATACGTCCTTGTCGGAGTAGACCGAGTGCACCATCATGTGCAGCAACTTAGAAACATCCGCCTCGAAGGCATGCGTTTCAGGGGCACTCACGGTGTCGGTCGTCATAGGTCTTCGCTCTCTCATATGGCATACTGTGCGACGGTCAGATGGATCGAATGCGATTTCCATTCAAGGGGTGAGCTTGAAAGCACCGCCATTCTTGGCACTGCCTGTTAAAAGCGGTGCCTGCCAGCATTTCCTCGCTGCCTTTTATTTCACAGCAACCTTGTGCAGGGATTTGTCGATCCCACCGCCACAATAGGCATCGCCTTGCTCCTTAGTTGACGACCCGTTTCTACCGCGCACAGGCGGGCTCAGCTGGCGACGGTTTTTTAGTACTTCCCTCTCCTCCCGCAGCACACGGTTCTCAAGGCGAAGGCGTTCATTCTCACGTGCCAGATCTGCCTGCGGCGCTGAAACCAGATCACTGGGCCGATACTGTGATACCCACTTGCCCAGCGTCGACTTCCCTATCCCCAAATCTGATGCGACCCAGTCGCGGGGCAGTCCGCTGGTCAGCGCAATACGCACCGCCTCCTGCTTGAACTCTTCTATGTGCTTGATCATCTCGTAGGTCTCCTGTTGCGAGCTCTAGGCGCTGTCTGCATTCATCGTATCCAGATCATGGCGCATGCAAGATGGACGAAGCCCATGAAGGCAGAGATGGTTTTTTCGCAGCGCAGGGCGATCCTTCGGAAGCGCTTGAGTTTGTTGAAGAAGCATTCGACCTGATGGCGCTCCTTGTAGAGCCGCCAGTCGATGGCAGGGGCGCTAGCGCGGCTGGGATTGGCCTTGATCTGCGCGGTTGCGCCAAGGTCATCGACAATGAAGGCGCGTAGCGGATCGGCATCGTAGGCAGCATCGGCGATGACGTGGCCGACGCCTTCCAGCCCGGACAGAAGCGTCTGGGCCTGCGGGCAATCGCCATATTGCCCTGGTGTCGGACAAATCCGAAGCGGCAGACCGATCGCATCGACGGCGGCGTGCAGCTTGGTCGTCAGGCCGCCGCGCGAACGACCGATGGCGGCACTTTGAGCCCCCCTTTTGCGCCGCTCGCATCGGCGTGGACCTTCGAGATCGTGCTGTCGATCATCACATATTCGAAGCCCGGCGTGTCGGCCATGGCATGGAAAAGCCCCTCCCATACCCCATTGCGTGACCACCGGCGGAAGCGCGCATGAACCGCTGTCCACTTGCCGAATATATCCGGCAGATCGCGCCAATGCGCCGCGTTGCCCGCCATCCACAGGATCGCATCGACAAACAGCCGATTATCGACGCCGCTCCGTCCAGGCGTCCCGGCACGATCCGGAAGATACCCTTTGATCCGGCTCCATTGCTCGTCCGTCAGCACCCGTCTGCTAAAAGTCGTCTCCTTCAACGACCTTGAATCAGAACTCTCATAAAATGGGAATCCCATGAATGCAGACAGCGCCTAATCGCTCAGGTGACCGGCGCAAATCCGTTACAAGTCCATTTTGGTTGTGCGAAGGATCAGCGTCATGTGTCGCCTTTTCGCGAGCCTCCCCTCCGGGATCGCCCCGTCGTCATGGGATCGGGCTTCTTGGGCGGCGACCAGCCGGGCGGGGTCGATACGCGTTGTCGGTTCGTGCCCAGGCCCATGGCGCCGGGGGTCTGGCGAACCAGCCCAGCGGGATCGAAATCAGCCGCCTGCGTCCCCGCAGGCGCGTTGCGCAACAGGCTGATGCGGTCCCGCAGGTCCGCAGCGGTTTCGAAGTCGCCGCGTTCAGCCGCTGCCTCCATGGCAAGGCGCAGCGCTTTGATGCCGCCAGCTTTCGTCATTTGAATGCCCAGCGCAGTGTCTGTGCGATGCCGAATGTCCCTGCCCGGACGATCGGGCGCTCCAACGGGGAGAGGCTCATCCTGTGCATCTTGCGCGCCCATTGCGGCAGCAGATCGACCGCCGCCTGGACCGCCAGCCGTCTTGGCGCTTGGGCTGCAAGGCTGGTGGTGCTGCCGTTCATGATCAGGCGTGCGACCGTCCGGGTGCGATCGTCCACGCGCAATTGCGGGCGTATCTCTTCGATCAGTGCCAGCGCCTGGGATCGCGACGTCGGCACCGGGTCGGCACCCATCGCACGGCCGATCAGCGCCATTTCCGCGAAATACTGATCCTGGTCGGCAGCAGACATGGCCGGTTCGCCATAGCGGATCCAGGCATCCAGGAAACTGCTCGCTTCGGTGACATGGACCCAGGCCAGAAGGGCCGGATCATTGGCATGATAGGCCGTGTCATCCGGCAGCGTGCCGCTGACATGATCATGCACACGACGGACGCGCGCCATGGTCGCCTGCGCCAAATCCCGATCGGCGTAGGTCGTCACCGCGATGAACCGGGCGGTCCGGCGCAGGCGGCCATGCATATCCGTACGGAAATTCGAGTGATCCCACACGCCAGCCAGTACGGAAGGGTGCAACATCTGCATAAGCAGGCTGCCGATCCCGCCGACCATCATCGACGCCACGTCGCCATGCACCCGCCATGCTACCGAATCTGGATCGAACAGCGCGTCGGCGCTTCTTGATACGGGTGTTTCGCCCTTGCCAGGGTCGTTGAACATACCAACCACCTGATGGCGGATAGACTGTTTGATGCCATTGGACAGGGTGCGGAACGTCAGCATATAGGGATCAACGAACGGCCCGGACGATCGGTCCGCATGGACTTTGCAATCCTCATCACCCGACCCCGGTTCCCCCACCTTACGATGCTGCTCCGTCAGGATCGCCGCGGATGTCAAATGCACCACGGCAGCCTATATCCTGTTTTCCCACCGGACACGATATGCGCTTTGCCTTCATCAGCGCATCCCATCCATCGTGCGCGACGTCGCCAGGACCCCTCTTGCTGTCGGATGATCTGACACTGGTATCGAGCATATCGGCGGAACCGAAAAATCCCGTTTGACCAATTCTGGCGCGCCACAAAAAGAATAGTTCTTCGCAAGGGCGGTTGCTCGTGACTGAGCACCCGATCAGGTCGTCGCCCCTGCAATATGGCACAGTATGCGCCGATGTCAGTGATGAAATATTCACCGAAAATCCCTTGGCTTCACCTTGATGCCTTCGGTCGACTGCCCGGGAATGATGCCCGATCCCAGCCTCAGGTCAGGGATGTATATCTCGCGTGCCTTACGACCGAGCAATTTACTGTCCGGGTCCCGGGGATCAGGTCCACCCCCGTTCTTTGCGCCATCGCCGCGCGCCGGGCGGAAGACGTTGGCAAGATCACTCCTTTCCCTCACGCTTGCCAGCAACCCCGACAGGTTTTCGAGCCGTTGGACGATAACGTGAATGACCTCGCCTTCTTTCTGAACCTGACCGCGCACGCCGAGCATGGATGCGCCCAGCACCGTTCCTCGATTGGCCTCGAATATCTTGGTCCAGACCACCAGGTTTGCGATCCCGGTTTCATCCTCGATGGTGATGAACATGATGCCCTTGGCAGAGCCCGGGCGCTGCCGCACCATGACGATCCCTGCAAGATTGACCCAGCGACCATCGCGGATGTCAGAAAGCGCCGCGCACGGGACCATGTTCCTTGCTGCCAAATCCTCCCTGAGAAAGGCTACCGGGTGGGCGCGGAGTGAGAGTGCGAAGCTGCGATAGTCTTCCACTACTTCTTGGCCTTCCGCCATCGCAGATAGCGCAACTTCGGGTTCGACTGCTTCAGCGCGGAGCTTTCCCTCGCGTTCGTCTGCTGCGGCAAAGAGGGGCAGGGGGCTGTCGCGCAACCCTTTCACATCCCACAGGCCAGTGCGGCGGCTGTGCTGGAGCGAGCCAAAGCCATCAGCGTCGCCGATCCGATTGAGAGCGCCAGCGCCGACGCCGGCTCTGCGCTGGATTTCTTCCACTGAAGCATAGGGCTCTGCGCCACGGGCCGAAACGATCGCTGCGCCGTCCGGATTGGCAAGATCGCGGACCATGCGCAGCCCAAGGCGCACGGCCTTGTACCGCCGGTTCCCCTCTTCAAGCGTGCAGTCCCAGCGGCTATGGTTTACATCAACAGGTCGGATCTCAACGCCATGTTCGCGTGCGTCGCGGACGATCTGGGCTGGCGCATAAAAGCCCATGGGCTGAGCGTTCAGCAATTCCGCACAGAATACATCTGGATGATGGCATTTGAGCCAGGAGGAGGCATAGGCGATGAGCGCGAAGCTTGCGGCATGGCTTTCGGGGAAGCCATAGGAGCCAAAGCCTTCGATCTGCTTGAAGGTCTTTTCGGCAAAAGCCTGCTCATAGCCGCGCTCGACCATGCCGCCGATGAGCTTGTCGCGAAAATGGCTGACCCCGCCGGTCAGCTTGAACGTCGCCATCGCCCGCCGCAACAGGTCCGCCTCGCTGGCGGTGAACCCGGCACACTCAATTGCGACCCGCATCGCCTGCTCCTGAAAGAGCGGGACGCCGAGCGTCTTTTCGAGGACGCGGCGCAGCTCCGGCTTGGGATAGCTGACCGCTTCCTTGCCTTCGCGGCGCCTTAGATAAGGGTGGACCATGTCGCCCTGGATGGGGCCGGGCCGCACGATGGCGACCTCGACGACCAGGTCATAGAATGTCCTTGGCTTGATACGGGGCAGCATCGCCATCTGCGCCCGGCTTTCGATCTGGAAGACCCCAAGCGTGTCAGCCTTGCGGATCATCGCATAGGTTGCCGGGTCTTCGGCCGGAATCGTGGCGAGGTCGAGGTGGATGTCCTTCTCCTCGCGCAGGAGATCGAAGCCGCGTCGCATGCAGCTGAGCATGCCTAATGCCAGCACATCGACCTTCATAAACCCCATAAGGTCGATATCATCCTTGTCCCATTCGATAATCTGGCGATCATCCATGCGGGCCGGTTCGATCGGTACGAGCTCGTCGAGCCGGTCGCGGGTCAGCACGAACCCGCCAGGATGCTGCGAGGAATGGCGCGGCGTGTCCATGAGCAGACGCGACAGGTCCAGCGTGAAGGCAAGGCGGCGATCGGTCATATCGAGATTAATCTCAGCGACATGGCGGTCCTGCACACCCTCGCGGCTCCACCCCCAGACCTGCCCTGACAGTGCATCGGTGACGTCGGTCGAAAGTCCGAGCGCCTTGCCCACCTCGCGGATCGCGCCTTTGGTACGGAAGCGGGAGATGACGGCGGTCAGCGCACTATGGTTGCGGCCATAGGTCTCGTATATCCACTGGATCACTTCCTCGCGGCGCTCATGCTCAAAATCGACATCGATATCGGGTGGCTCGCGTCGCTCAGCGCTCACGAACCGTTCGAACAGGAGCTCGGTGCGCACCGGGTCGATCGAGGTAATGCCAAGGCAATAGCAGACCGCCGAATTGGCCGCCGATCCCCGGCCTTGGCACAAAATGTCTTTCGAGCGCGCAAAATTGACGATCGCGTGAACCGTCAGAAAATAGGGTGCGTAATCGAGCTGGGCGATGAGACGCAGTTCATGCTCCAACTGAGATCTTGTCTTGTCATCGATGCCGCCTGGATAGCGAGAAGGGGCTTTTGCCCAGGTCAGGCGCTCAAGTTCCTGCTGCGGTGTACGCCCGCTTTTACCGATTTCGTCAGGATATTGATAGCGCAACGCCTCAAGGGAAAAGCGGCATTGCTCGGCAATGGCGACACTTCGCCGAACTGGCCCTGTGTCCCCAAGATAGCGCAGGAACAGCCGGTCCAGCTCGTCGGCGTCCTTGAGGTGCCGATCTGCGATCTGCTCGCGTCGCTCGCCCAGATCGTCGATCGTGCATTTCTCCCGGATGCAGGTTATAACATCCTGCAGCATTCGGCGCTCGGGCGTATGGTAAAGGACATCGCCGGTGGCGACGGTTGCGACGCGCGCCTGCTGTGCCATCTG
>JAEMRT010000163.1:0-4661 GCA_016463225.1 Sphingopyxis sp.
AAGCGGGACAATGTCGTGTATCGTGTAAATATTTGCAGCGCCCGGCACACGCAACGGGACAACCTGCGTGGCATGAAACAGATCGTACCGCTCGGCGACACCGACCCGCGCGGCCGCGCCGTACCTCATGAAATGGAAGCGAGAAAAGTCCATAAACATCCGGGCGACATACGCGTTGCGGAATGTCGCCACCGCGCCGAGCGCCGCGGCACCCGAATCTACGATGAAGCCGGAATGACGAATCTGCCGAGCGGCAAAGCCCCTAGGCATGCCGATCAATCGCCGCCAGTTACCTTCGATGTTTGACGCGACCCATGAGGGCTTCGCATTGCGCGCGTCGTAAAATCCGACCTCTGATAAAATCGCGTCTTTTCTGTCGAGATTAGCAAAGGTATGGAGGAGGCCATCAACCTCGTAGCCGTTGACTTTCACCGCCTCTGTCAGATTGCGGATGTATGTCGCTATCCCTGTCCCACCCGCCTGCGAGGCATTAAAAGCCTCCACCAATACGCTGGCGGTCAACTTCTAATTCCTAGGAATTGAACGCGGTACTCGATGCGTTGTTTCACAGGAGAAAATCCGGTCGGCCGACCTCAGGCCGAGATTTTACGCAAGGGCAACTCGACCACCTTCGCAGAGGCAGCAGCATGAAGGTGGGTGATGTCACTATCTCTTAACTTGGCCGTCTGCCGAAAGACCACAACACCAAAGCTAAGGAACGCGACGCAGCATGCAATTCCTACCACCAAATCCACGATTGCTATACCGCGAAGGGCAGGCCATTCAATGAACGTGGTATTGATTGCGTCTTCAAAACGGAAAACGTGGATGAAAAATGCCCAAGCTGCGACGAGGAGCCGAAATTCCGTCGCGCCAAGCCCGCCAAAAGCGAGCATGTGAACACCGTCAGAACAAACTTTAATGTAAACAAAACCGCAAAACAGCAAATAGATAATAAGAGCAAAACAAGCCGAATTGAACGGTAGGTACGGCGATGCTCCCAGACCAATCAAAATCAAAGTAGTGGAGAGTAAATCAACCGAGTGGTCGATCATGAACCCATACCTCGGTCGCTCTTTGGATCGATAGCGAGCCAGATTACCGTCGAATGAATCTCCAAACCAATTTAAAAAGAGCCCTACAATTGCGATGGGTAAGAAAGCCGCCGAAATGAGGCATCCGACGAAAGCCAATGCTGTCAGACAAGCTCCGCCAAGTCCCAAATATGTCAGATGGTCCGGGGTTACGGCCGGGGGGATATGCGGCAGGAACTTTTCGATGAACGAAAACTCAAGTTTGGCAAGTATGCTATTGTTTTCTCGACGAGTTTGCATTTTCGCCCTATTCAAAAAGCTTAAAAACCACCAAGATTAGGTAAACTCAGATCCTCAAGATACCCTTTCTCAGACATTGAGTCTAAGTTGCCTAAGCCTGTTTTCGTTTTAGGCCTGAAGTGTGGTAAATAAGCCACCCTGTAACGGTGACATTATATTCTTTTCTACGAGAATCCTAAGCTGTCTTTGTGCAACGCAAAATAAACATGGATTGGAGATTTTTGCTTCTTCCACTTCGACGCAATGACATCTTTTTGATAATCACTCCAACGGAGTCGGACGATAAATTAGCTGGGGAACCAGCCGTTTGATTAAAGTTGTTCTACAGTGTAGCTTAGAGATCAATCTGATAGGTCGACAAACGTTCAGCGTGTCGAGGACCAAATTTAAAACAACTGGCACCGAAACGTAAATTGCAGTCGCGATTAGATGATAGATCTCGATCTATACCTGATCCAAGGCGAACAGCAATGTATGTCGCACGTCGTAGCACGAGAACTACTTTATGAATACTCGGCGGCCTGTCGTATACGACATAAGCCGGCTCGCAACGCGCTTCTTGAATGATACGCCGAATGGCATCGACCGTATCGATCTGATTCTTGCGAAGCACTTTTTGCACCGGTCGGACGGCAGCGTCTATCCGCTTCTGTGTACCGTCGCAGGGCCTTCGATCGTTCCGGTCCAGCTCGTGCATGAGGTGATAGAAGAACTGGATCTCCGGTGGTGGCGAGAAGCCAAGTCGGCATACGTAGACGCGATTTATGAGCGGGTCGTTACACGAATTCTTGGCCAAGGAACTGGACGCATTTCGGCCGCGCCAAGAAGCCGGGCTTTGGCCTCCTTCCGTTCGATAATGCGATACTGTTTACGGCCTGGCCGCTCGCCTGCGCGGACGGCCCCTCCGGGTTCGGTCTATATCAACGCAAGCACCTTTCCGCTTGAATATGAATGGTATCTCAACTGGCTTCGGAAGCGTCGCGATGTAAAAAGTGCGTTCTTTATCCACGATCTATTGCCGATCGAATGTCCTCAGTATTTCTGGAAAAGCGAGCCGGACCGATACCGCAAGCGGCTGGACAACATCCGAAGTGTTGGGGGCGCGGCGATCGTGAGCCGGGATTGCGTCGCAGCACAGTTGAAAGCTTTTACCAAAGCGCAACGTTACGCGCCGGCTATTTGTCAGGCCGTACCGCCGATCTCTGATATCTTCCGCACGACGCGAAGAACAGATCCGAGGGTGACGAATAGCCGTTATTTCCTTGCATGCGGAACGATCGAGCCACGCAAGAACCACGTGTTGCTTCTTGATCTGTGGCGCGAACTGGTGGACCGGCTTGGCCCATCTGCTCCGAAGCTGGTGATCGCCGGGAAGCGTGGCTGGAATAACGAGGAGACGATTGGACGCCTCCAACGGTCGCGAGCGTCGCCATACGTTATCGAAGTTGCCGGCCTGTCGACGCCTTCACTGAAGCGTCTTATGGACGGCGCGACTGCGCTGCTGGCACCCTCGTTCGCCGAAGGCTTCGGCCTGCCGGTGGCGGAGGCGCTCGCGGCGGGATTACCGGTTGTGGCATCCAATATCGAACCGTTTCGCGAGTTCAACAATAGCCTTCTTCAACTGATCGACCCGCTTGATGGACTAGGCTGGCTTCAAGCGATTCAGCAAATAACCAGGGACCCGGCCCCGGCCATCGCCGCCACTCCGGATCCCGGAGCGGAAACTTTTACCCGCAAGATCGATGACTTTCTCGAGCGGCTTTGACATCACACGAGCTTTGATGGCGGTACCGACGTACGGCAGAGACCAACCCGCGACAATTTCACAGCGATTGATAGATCTTGATCGCGAAATCGACGTCGTCGAATAGCCGGGCGCGTCCCGCTTTCAAAACCAATGCCTTGTTGCAGTAGTTTCTTATTGTGTGGGTATCGTGGCTGATCAGGATCATGGCGCAGCTTTTTCGTTGAACGAACAGCGCGTCATGGCATTTTTGATGAAAGCGGGCGTCACCCACTGAAAGAACTTCATCGATCAGGAAGCATTCAAAATTGATCGCGATCGTCAGGGCAAACGCTAGCCGCATCTGCATGCCGCTCGAATAGTATTTCATCGGCAGCAGCATCTGCCTGCCGAGCTCTGCGAAATCATCCACGAAGTCGACCATGTCTCTCACGGGGCGATCGTAAAGCCGCGCAATGAAGCGCACATTGTCGATGCCAGTCATTTCCATTCCGAGGCCGCCTGAGAAGCCAAGCGGCCACGACATGAACAGGCCCCGCTGGATATGCCCCGAACTTGGAGGATCGACGCCGCCAATGATCTTCACGAGGGTCGATTTGCCGGCTCCGTTCCGGCCGAGAACTCCGATCTTCTCGCCATGTGCGACTTCGAACGAGATGCCGTCCAGAATACGGCGCGGCCCGATCGAAGTTTGGACGTCCTTGATCAGACGATCCACCACGATCTTTTTGGTGCGCTCCAGATTGGCGACCGGATCTTGTGGAGCCGTCGGCGCACTCAGCGCGCGTGACAGTGCCGGAAGCATTGCGTTCTTGACTATATCAAGCATGGCACACCGGGATCCAAACCATCTGAGCGCTCATGCCCGATGCTCCATGATTCCTCTAATGATCGCATGCACGACAAAATAAACCGCGAGGCACAGGGCAAATGCAAAAAAAATCCACAGTATGCGCCTTGGATATTTTGCCTCATCAGGGAGGTTTGGTTCGGTGATGCGCTGCAAGTATAAATGTTGACGCTGCGCGTCCTGCCGTGCAGCCGTTAGGCCCGCGACAGCACTGTCCATTTCCCTTGATGCAAGCTGACGCTCCAGCGAAAGTCTCTCGAACTCCGACAGTTTCGACGCAAGAGAGGCGTCAGTCCCGACAATCTTCGTTTTTTGAAGTTCGATTTGATCCTGAAACGTGCGAATACGTTCCTTCAGCCCCGGAATCGCCGGACTTGACGGCGAAACAATCGTTTGTCCCTGAAGAGTCGCCCGCATTCCGGCAAGCTCCGTATACATCTGTCCGATCTGATCCAGCGCTGACGACGCCTCGCGCGTTGGATCGACGCTGCCGACGGCAATTCGGAATTTCGCGAAGCTGATTTCAACATCTAGGACGTGCTGCTTGGCGCGTTCAAGCACGGATTGCGCGTATGCTTCTGCGTCCTGGACCATCCGCGAGTTAAGCCGGTTTATCAACTCCTCGGAATGAAGCAGAAGTGCGTTGGCAAGCGTTTGTGAATCGGACGGCTTGAAGGTTCCGACTTCAATAGTGTTAATTCCGGTCTGCTTGTCCCGCGAAGCATCCACCATT
>JAEMRT010000163.1:4671-6999 GCA_016463225.1 Sphingopyxis sp.
ACATGATGTCGCGCAGATTATCCTTACGCTCCAATTCATCGACCATGTCGCGTGACAGGATATAACTGCGCACAGCGTCCGGAAGATCGCCGGGACTGCGGCTCGAGGCCAGCGTACCCGCCTGCTGGGCCATGCTGGGCCCCTGATAGGACGCGGAGCGGATAATAAAAGCCGCCTCGGACACATATCGCGGGGAAGCAATAAGACCGAGATATCCACCAATGAAAAACATCGGCACCACAACGAACGCGATGAATAGACGCAATCTGTAAGAAAGCGCACGGATCGATTCCCGGACACTTGCCGGTGGCCGCTCTGGGATGACCCCGCGAGGGCCATCCAGAGGAACGAGTATCACCGTGTCAACAACACGGTCTTTTGGCACTAGGGTATTCACAGCTGGTCAGGCTCTCCGAAGGCTGCGATCTGCGCGACGGCGTTATTGGTGCGCATGTTCGCCTGCTCCTACCGTCAGAATCCATATAAAAGCAAAAATCATGAAGCCGGTTATAAGAACCGTGGCGATGGCCCTCAACCGCTGCGGCTCGGTACTTTCATCGACCAGATTGGGCGCAATCGGCTTTTGAATGTACAAATGCTGGCGTTGCGTTTCCTGCCGTGCAGCCTCCAATGCGCCCTGCGACGCGACGACATCCTTCTCGGCGAGATCCCGAAGCAGCGTCAGCCGCTCGTATTTTGAAACCGTAGGCGCAAGTGAGCTGTCGCCCCCAGCGAGCCGAGATCGCTCGTCGGTGATCTGGCTTTGCATGGCTTCGGCCCGTGCGGCGAGACTGCGAACGGCGGGACTTGCAGGCGCCGTCGTCTCGATCTGCTGCTTCTGCGCCAGGATCAGTGCAAGATCGCCGGACAACTTAGTGATGGTATCGAGAGAGGCGGTTGAGCTCTTTGTCGGATCGACGAGCAGTTCGCGGCTACGAAATTCCGTTAACGCCTGATGGGCATCGACCAGCTTTTGCTGAGCCCGCCCCAATTCGCTCCAGGCGAGATCAAGGGAATCCTTTTCCATGCGACGATTTAACCCGTTCACGGCACTCTCCGCGAGATTCAGCAAAACCTCCGCCAAAGCCTGCGAATCTTCGGGACGAAACGTCTCTACCCGCAACACCGAAAGTCCTGTCTTCGGATCTTGGTTGACGGAGACCCGATCCTGAAAATAATCAAAAAGCCTCTCGAAGGAACCGCCACGCCAGAAACGGGGAAAGCGCGAAAACAGATCAGCTTCACGGCGTGAGAAAAAATCTCTGATCGGCAGCTCCTTGGCGACCGCTGCCAGCGCATCGCGCGACATGAGATAGCCGGTCACGATGCTGGTGTCGTCCACGGTCTGGGAGACTCCGAAGGATCGCAGAAGAGCATCCAAACCCGACGGCTTGAAGCTAGCCGCCTTCGTGACGCTGAACTGCGCCTCTGAAACAAAGCGAGGCGAGGCGATTAGGGTATAATAAAAAGCTGACAACAGAGTCGGGGCGATGACCAGAACAATAAAGACCAAACGAAGCAACGAGGCCCGGCGTTGTCCATTCGCCAGATAGGTTTCCACCGCGCCGCGGGCGTTGGTCGTGCGGTCGATCGCAACTTCGCGCAAAATCGCAAGGGCCTTCATTAAAATGTCCTCAAGACCAGCATCCAAACTTGAATTAAGCTTGGATTGTACGCTCCTTATAGCAAAATCCGACTGGAAAGTACCGAAATCAGGTCATCCTACCGAACCGGAAGGTGTGACAGATTTCTTTTTATACCGTAAAACCGTTGTGATGTTGAAATAAGCACGCGGTTCGGATCGTTAATCAGGTTCCGAAACGCCATAAATTTGAGGCTGTAGATTGCTGCGTATTAAAGGCGCACATTTTGATATCATCGGAGAATCTTGACCGCAGGGGCACATTCCAAAAGCGCGATATCGTTTTGGATGTGAGCCACATGGTGACTCGCTTGAACCAGCGGGCGACGACCGGAATCGATCGCGTCGATCTTGCTTATGCGCGTCACTTCGCCGCCGAAAGCCCCAGCATCGTCTGCGGAACGCACTATGGATTGCTCGCCCCTCATTTGCTGAGTCCCGGCGTCGTGTCATCGTTGGTCGGTTTGTTCGAGACCGTGCAGCTCGAGCGAGAGCAATCGGATCGACCAGAATGGCAGGCCCTGCTGGCACGTCTGAAGAACAACGATGCTGCTTCGAGACCAGCGACCACGCCGCCTTTTTCGATCCCGCAGCGCGCGAGGCTTTTCGCAATTCAATCAGCTTTCAGAATCAGGCGAGATCGGCGGTCTTTCATCCCGCCCGGCGCTATCTATCTCAGCGTCGCG
>JAEMRT010000163.1:7009-7897 GCA_016463225.1 Sphingopyxis sp.
ATCCTTAACCACGGCCGGGCCATTATCACCACCACATCCCAGGTCGCCGAGCGCCTCAGGGAAGAATACCGGCGCCGGGGACGCCCGCTTGTTCCGATTCATATCGAACCGCTGGCATCTCCTCTCGGCGCAAGTGCTACACCCGCCGCCGAACTAAGCAGCGAGCGCTATTTCGTCGCGGTCTCGACCATCGAGCCCCGCAAGAACTATCGGCTTCTGATCAATGTCTGGCGCGAGTTGGGCCGGCGGACAGGCGCGGTACCAAAACTCGTGATTGTCGGACATCGCGGATGGGAGAGCGAACAGATTTTCCGGGAATTGGACCTGGCGCCAGACATCAAGCCCCATATTATCGAGATCCCCAGTCTTTCGTCGTCACACCTTCGCAGCCTTATTCAGAGTGCGCGCGCACTCTTGATGCCAAGCTTCGCTGAAGGCTACGGGCTTCCTATCGTCGAGTCGTTGTCGCTTGGAACGCCAGTCGTTTGCTCAGATATTTCAGTGTTTCACGAGGTCAGCCAGAATAAGGCGATGTTCCTTTCGCCACTCAACGGCAAGGGCTGGCTTGCCGCGATCGAACAGTTAAGCGTTGTTAACTCCTCCCTTCATCGCGATCTCTTGGCGAAATCCGGCAGATTTGTTGCCCCGGCTTGGGACAATTATTTCTGCAAAATCGAGGAATTTATAGCCGACCTGTAGCCGATTCTCCCTCCTTGCTGCAGCACACCAAGGGAATGACCGTATCGACAGTCGAAAATTTGCGTGGCAGAAGATCGCACAAGCGCAACAAAACGCCCCATTGAAGTGATGTTGTATATGTCCGAGGATCTAAATGCTCAAATTTCACAGCTTCTTCAGCTTTTAGGACCGGAATCAAAACCGAATCTG
>JAEMRT010000236.1:0-335 GCA_016463225.1 Sphingopyxis sp.
CTGCCGTGGAAGCTGGCACGATGGATCGGCTGTCGTTGCAGTCAGCGCTACCAGCAAACTCGGCGCGCAATGCCCTCGACTGCGCCCTTTGGGACTATGAAGCCAAAGCGTCGCAACGGTCGATCTGGGACTTGACCGGCCTCTCCTATGCCGACCGATTGTCGGCCGATGTGTCGATCAGCATCATGAGTCCCGAGCAGACAGCGAACAAGGCCCGCTCCCTCGTTGACGCGCCAATGATCAAACTAAAGCTCGGGGGCGAAGACGATATCGCCTGCACCCGGGCGGTTCGATCTGCGCTGCCGAAGACACCACTTTTCGTCGATGTCAATGGC
>JAEMRT010000236.1:349-1577 GCA_016463225.1 Sphingopyxis sp.
GTCGGCCGTTACGACTATATCAATATCAAACTCGACAAATCGGGGGGGCTGACTGAGGCCCTCGCGCTCGCCGCAGACGCCCGGAACAAAGGGCTGCGGCTGATGGTCGGCTGCATGATGGGATCGGGGCTCGCGATGGCCCCCGCCTATGTTCTCGCCAGTCTTTGCGAGGTCGTCGATCTCGACGTGCCCCTGGTCGTGCGAGACCCGGCGGATGCCGCCGTGCGCCATGATGGAAGCTTTCTCTACGCGTTCGATCAGTCGCTGTGGGGATAAATATAATGTGGGAGGATCTGTTTATGAAACGAAAAATGGCTGGCGTTCTGGGGGCAAGCAGCGCCGTTGTGGCAATCATTCTGGCCACACCGGCCTTCGCTCAAGACGCAAGCGGTGATGCCGGCGGACGGAACGACGAAATCGTCGTCACAGCGCAGAAGCGCGAGCAAAGCCTGCAGGATGTGTCGGGGTCGATCGCCGCGGTGTCGGGCGCCGATATCGCCGAGACGGGGAAAGACAGTTTCGCCGATTATGTGAACAGCGTGCCGGGCCTCAGCATCGCTTCACAAGGACCGGGTCTTTCGACGATCGCACTGCGTGGCGTCACCACGGGCGGGGTTCGCAACGACGAGCCGCAGAATAAGGAAACCGTCGGCGTCTATATCGACGAAACGCCGGTTTCGGTGAACGGCTTCAACCCCGATCTCGGTCTGTACGATATCGCGCGCATCGAAGTGCTGCGCGGACCGCAGGGCACGCTCTACGGCTCAGGCTCGATGGGCGGCACAATTCGCATCATTACCAACAAGCCCGATTTCAGTGACACTGAGGGCTCGGCGGAAGGAACGCTTTCCTTCACCCGAAAAGGCGGCACCAACTATGGCGTGAAAGCCATGGTCAACGTCCCGCTGGTCACCGATACCTTCGCCCTCCGCGCGATCGGCTATCACAGCAAGACAAGCGGCTATATCGACAACGACCTGACGGGCGAGGAGAATGTCAACGACGCCCGTACATCGGGCGCCCGGGTGCAGCTTGGCGCGAAGCTGGGTGAAAGTGTCGGCCTCAACCTCACCTATATGTATCATGAGCTGGAGACCGGCGGGAGGCCCGACCAGAACAGCGCGTACAAGCGCCTGGCCCGTACTTTTGACGGTCTCGACGATCGCCTCCATATCGTGAATGGAACATTCGATGTCGATCTTGGCGGCGCGACGCTGACCTCCTCGAC
>JAEMRT010000236.1:1587-2137 GCA_016463225.1 Sphingopyxis sp.
CGACCTCCTATGTCGACAAGCGCGGGCACAACCGCAACTCGCTGGAGTTCCTGCTCAAGTCGGCGCTGGGCTTTACGTCTTATACGCCCTTGACCGATACCAATGTCGTCAAGGATTTCTCCCAAGAGGTACGCATCGCTTCGGATGGCAGCGGTCCGTTCAACTATGTGGTCGGTGCCTTTTATCAGCATCGCAAACGCGGCTATCAGCAAGAGCATCACGAAGCAGGCTTTGACGCCGTCATCGGGGCGCCCTCAACGTCTCTTGGCACGCCCGAAACCGATCAATCCTATTTTGCCACGCAGGATATCCGGCAAACCCAAAAGGCATTGTTCGCCGAGCTATCCTATAAAATTCTGCCGGAGCTGACCGCAACCGCCGGACTTCGCTATTTCCATTTCAAGGAACGGTCCGCAACCTATGCGTCGGGCGCCCTGAACGGAAGTCCCAGTTCGTCGAAAGGGAAATTCTCCGAAGACGGCGTCACGCCCAAATTCAACCTTTCCTATGAGCTCGGCAAAAACAACATGGTCTATGCCCAGGCCGTGAA
>JAEMRT010000164.1:0-4141 GCA_016463225.1 Sphingopyxis sp.
CAGCAAACCCATCTTGGCACTTAGATGCCGTGAGCGGGAGCCATCCACCTCATCCAGTTAGTCCAGCGCATGTTTCGGGGTGAACGAGGTCCTGCTCGGGGCATCCGACGGACCCAACGTCATGAATTCCCTGAATCGTTTCGCGACGCGATCGTGCGTTCAGAAAAATTGAGCGCGAGAGAAAATCGAGGGGCTAGGCCCGGATCGATATAGCCAAATCATTTGGTCGCTGTTCGCCGTGTTCGCATTCCGAATCGGGGACGATCAAAGAGATGCAGATGTCTGTTTCCCAGCACTCGAAAAAGGAGAGATCAGACTGGTGGCGAGTTCATCCGGCGTTCCGACGCCGGGAACCAGGCGGGTTCACCCGGCAGTTTCGAAAATCGATATCGTTATCGAGTACCAAAGCGACCATCTCGCCATCTATGATCAGGGCAGCGCCTGTTGCTTCAAACCGTCGCCCAAGCGATGAGTCCCTTGGCCTGAGCGCGACCGTCCGTCTCCCGATCGTTACGAGCGCGCCATCCGGGCTGATCTTGGCAAGGACGGTTCGACCGCCGTCGCAATGAATAGTCAGCGCGTCGCTGTTCGATGCGCAGGCTGCGGCCGGAACAGCGGCTACAAGCAGGGCAGGGAGGAGAAGGCATCCCATCGAAACAGATGCTCCATGGGAGGGTCCCACGCGAAGCTTAACCTTCCGGCTCCTGCGGCGTTCCGTGCGACAGCGCATCGACGATCATGGCGACAAGCGTTTCTTCGGCCCGTCCACGGGCATTGAGGTCCTTTGACGACAGGTCGTGGCGAAGCCATTGCGGCGCGCGCGCAATGACACGCGTGATGAGCTCGGAAGTCTCTTGGTCCATTTGGACCCTATGGGTGGTCGCGTGCAGACAAGCAATCATCAAGGTGACACCCAAAAGGCGATCGTGATGAAAGCAGGGGACGCATAAAAAAGCCCCGCCAGAGCAAGGCTCGCGGCGGGACCGAAGTTCAGGGAGGTGCCGCTCCAAAGGGGGGAAGAAGCGACAGAACATGAAATAGCATGTTGCGATGAATGACGGGTGGAGCTGCTGTTCATGAGCGCTGGAGCTCGGTTTTTTCCAGCAAGGCTTGTGGCTGCCACGGCATCGGAACGCAAAAGCCGGGCCACATTCGTCAGCAGAGAGCTCTAGCGGAACCGCACCATTGTCCATCTGTTCGATCTATCGACCGGCTCTGCGAAAATCGCCGATGCATATGACCCGAAAGAAAGAGGAACCGACCATGGCTGAGACGCAGGACGTCCGCGATAATGGAGGCGAGAGCCGCTATGAACTCAAGGTCGATGGTGGCACGGCTATTGCGGCCTATGAACGGCGCGATGGCGCATTGATCTTCACGCACACGCAGGTTCCTGACGCGCTCGAAGGGCAAGGCATTGCCAGCAAGCTGATCGCCGGCGCGTTGGCGGACGTGCGGGAAAAAGGATTGAAGGTCGTGCCGTTATGCGAATTCGTCGCCGGCTATTTTGATCGCCATCCAGAGGAGCAGGATTTGTTGGCGCTCGACGCGCCAGGCTGATCGCAGGGTGTATCGATCATCCATGACTTATAACCATTCCCATGCCTCTCCCGCGCCAGCTAGGTCAACGCAACGATGAAGATCGCGACCTATAATGTGAACGGGATCAACGGGCGTCTGCCTGTCCTGCTGCGATGGCTGGGCGAAGCCGCACCTGACATCGTCTGTCTCCAGGAATTGAAGGCGCCACAGGATAAATTTCCTGAAACAGCGATCCGCGACGCGGGATATGACGCGGTCTGGCACGGGCAAAGCCAGTGGAACGGGGTTGCGATCCTGAGCCGGGTCGGTGAAATTCACGAGACGCGCCGTGGGCTGCCGGGCGATCCGGACGATACGCAAAGCCGCTACATCGAAGCGGCGGTTGCCGGGGTTCTGGTGGCTGGTCTTTATCTACCCAACGGCAATCCACGCCCTGGACCCAAGTTCGACTTCAAATTGCGCTGGTTCGAGCGGCTTCATGATCACCTTGCCTCGCTCGTCGATCTCGATGCGCCGGTGGTAGTCGCCGGGGACTTCAACGTCATGCCAACCGATCTGGATGTTTATGCGCCCGAGCGGTGGCTGGACGATGCGCTCTTCGCGCCGGAGGTGAGGGAAGCCTATCGCCATCTGCTGGAGCAGGGATGGAGCGATGCTCTGCGCGAAATGCACCCCGATGAGACCATCTACACCTTCTGGAAATATTGGCGTGGGGCGTTCGAGCGCAACGCAGGCCTTCGGATCGACCATATTCTGCTCAACGCAAAGGCACGGAGCAGGCTTGAATGGGCGCAGGTCGATACAGCGCCGCGCGGATGGGAAAAGACGAGCGACCATGCTCCGGTTTGGATTAAGCTGGCCGACAAGCCGGTGCGCAAGGCGCGTCAGTCGAGGGCTGCAAACCAGTCAGCATAGGGCGTATTGCGCGCCATATGGCGATTATAGTCAGGTGCGCCATCAGTCCACCAGACTGGGCCACGCTCGCCAAGTCCGCGTTTGGCAATGTCCACCGCCGCATGCGCTTCACGCTCGGCCGATACATCGCCGTTTTTACGGGCGTCGCGCACGGCTCTACGCGCCTGCATCAGATCCGATACCAGCGAAGCTCGGACGTCTTCGTCCAACGTGGGATTGGCCAGCCGCCATAGGCGGCCGCGCACCACAAAATAACGGCCATCGGGCGTTGGCGGGTGGGTGGCGGGTTCCCGGCTCACGCCGGCCGTGCCGCTTCGCGCGCCCATGCAACGATGGCCTGTTGCGGCATAGCGCCCGATTGCCGCGCAATCTCGCGGCCACCCCGAAACAGGATCATCGTGGGAATGGACCGGATGGCATAGCGACCCGCGATCGCCTGATGCGCCTCGGTATCGAGTTTCCCAAGGCGCATATAGGGTTCGAGTTGTCCGGCCGCGGCGCTGAAGGCGGGGGCCATCTGACGACAGGGACCGCACCAGCTCGCCCAGAAATCGACGAGCAGGGGAATATCGGACTGCGCGGCATGCGCGTCGAAATTATCTGCGGTCAGTTTGACCGGCTCCCCAGAGAATAGGGGGCGCTTGCATCGGCCGCAGATTCCGCCCTTGGCCAGTCTTTCGCGGGGCAACCGGTTCGCCGTTGCGCAAGCCGGACATAGGACAATCAAGGCATCATTGGGCGCAGTAGCCATTCTGGTCTCCATCATGCATCGTCTTGGATGGCATAGATGCCATAGATGGGATCGGGCATCCCGAATGTCAGGCCCCTCGAAGGCAAGCACGTCCTTGGGAGGACGATGAAGCCCATAGGCTGCCAACAAGCGATAACGTCCTGGCTGGACGTTGGCTTGCGCCCTCGTCTATGCCCGCCGTCCAACGACACAGGATATAGCCCATGAACAATACCGACCTCGCTGAGAAGATCGCCGGCGACAACGGGCTTTCCAAGGCGGATGCCCGCAAGCTGGTCGATGCGGTCTTCGCCGCAATCGCTGATGCCGCAGCAGCGGGCGAAGAAATTGCCCTGAACGGCTTTGGCAAGTTCAAGGTCAAGGACACGCCAGCGCGCGAAGGTCGCAACCCCTCCACCGGCGCCACTATCCAGATCGCAGCTGCCAAGAAGCTGGGCTTCACGCCCGCCAAGGCGATAAAGGACAAACTGAAAGGCTGAAATTTCGCCGGGAAACGTCCGTCCAAGGCGCTTCCCGGCTATCGCTGGTTGACAATATTGTTCGCTTTATGTTCCAATTATCGGATGTCTTTCGAGTCTCCCTAGGAGCGGTCGATGTCCAGATTGCATACGACCCTGGCGAGTGTCGGCGAAGTCGCCATGCATTTCGGTGCGGCGCTGCCGCAAGGGCCTGTCCATTTTGCTCGTGAAACCACCGAGGGCGCCGACGGGCTCGTCGTATTTGAAAGCCGGGGACGTCGGCTGTTACGGTCGATGGGGTGGGGCTTCCCGCGCCTGACCCGCGAGATGCGCGAACATGGCAACGATCCTCAGCGGCTGGGGCTGGTCGCCGATCTCACCAATCCCATGTGGGAGCATATGTTCGTGGACCCGCGCTATCGCTGCCTTATCGTCCTGACCCATTTCGCCAATCCTGACGGCATGCCCGGCCACA
>JAEMRT010000164.1:4241-7803 GCA_016463225.1 Sphingopyxis sp.
CGCTGCCTTATCGTCCTGACCCATTTCGCCAATCCTGACGGCATGCCCGGCCACAAGACGAGAACCTGGTTCTCGGTCAAGCATGCGCCCGTCATGGCCTGGGCCGGCTTTTGCCGGAACCTGCCCGATTATGGACCAGTCTATGCCGGTATGACCATGGCGGCCAACGCCGCGGTCATGCCGTCCAACGACAGGATGCCGGTTCTTCTCGATCCCCACGACTATGACGCCTGGCTGCATGGCAGCATCAGGGACGTCATCGGATTCCAGCATCGCGCGCCTTTTGCTGCCGAACGCATGGTCGCCGAGCATACAGACGATCTCTGGCGCAGCGGAAAATTGCCCGCCACAGCGCAGCCGCAGCTTGCCTTGCTGTGAGCGCTGCGCAACACTTGTAGTCGGGCGGCGCGACAAGGCAGGTGCAACAATGTGCAACCTCTATACTGAGCGATTGAGTGCAGCCGAGGTGGCGGCGCATTTCGGCGTCGAGCCGCCTGACATCGCCGCCATGAACGTGCCGGACGAAGTCTATCCCGGCTATCCCGGCATGGTGGTGCGCGAGGCAGAAGGAAAGCGTGTCCTTCAATCCATGGTCTGGGGGTTTCCGCTGGTCCTGCGCGGCATGAAGCCAGGATCCAAGCCCAAGCCTGTTAATAATATCGCCGACCTGCGCAAACCCATGTGGGTTGGTCTCGCGCGAAAACCGCAGTGGCGTTGCCTTATCCCGCTGACTGCCTTTGCAGAAGCCGAAGGCGAGAAGGGAAGCAAGACCCGCACCTGGTTCAATCTCAAGGATCGGCCTGTCTTTGCCTGGGCCGGCCTTTGGCGAGAAAGCCAGGAATGGGGCGCGGTCTATTCGGGCGTCATGACTGATTGCAATGAAGCGATCCGCCCGGTGCATGATCGCATGCCGGTGCTTTTGCATGCGGATGAATATGACCAGTGGCTGGGTGGATCGTTCGATGAGGTAGTCGCCTTCCAGGATCGCTGCTTTCCCGACGATCTGATCGAGATGACGCGCACAATCGATCCCTGGAACAAGCCCCGCATGTCTACGTCCGCACCCGCTCTCCTGTGAGAGTCGAACTTGAACGTTGGGCCGAAGCGCTGGCGGTCGAACGGCAGCACGGCCCGGATGCCGAGCAATTTATCGCAGAAAGAGTAAGAACTCTCGCACTGGCGGGTGATGAGGCAGGCGTGACGCGATGGCTCGACATTGCAACACGGCTTGATCAGCTACTTGATGGGGGCACCATGGCGCATTGAAGGCCCACGCTATCTGACCATGGTCGGGTCCGATAGTTTGTCCGACAGCGTACGGAAAGTGATCGACCAGCGGGTCTCTACCATTTCAGCTATGCTGTGTTCCCATTCGTACCGCGCTTCACCATGAAGGTGATAGATCGAACGCGGTGCCAACGGAACGGTGACGCGATCGAACCCGCCGGCCTTGCGCCGCCGAAAACGTAAAGGGGCGGACACGCTTAGCGATATGCCAACGACATGGTCGAAGACGGGGCGATCGCGGTGCCAACCAATGCCTGCGCCGGGATCATATCGGATCAGTAATGCCTGGGCGAGGCTGGCGGGCTCAAGGCCAGCAAAGGCGGCGGCTCTGTCGCGGGCAGGCAGTAGCCAATCAGGTATGGGATCGGTCGGCCCGAAGCGCGCATCGTCAAAATCATAGCGCCAGCCAAAGGAACTGGTCAGGCGCTTGCCCAGCCAGCCCTGAAAGCGGAATGGTTCGAGCGCGGTCGCGTCGATCCCGGCAATCAACCATAGTTCCTCGTGGCGCGAGAGGATGTTCTCACGATAGGAAAGGCCCGGGATTTTCGGGGTCTCGAACAGGTCGGGAAACAGGTTGGCCATCCACGCCTAGATTGGGAGGCAGCGCGCGCGAGGCAATTGCTAGGGCGATTTTTTCGATAAAGCATGTGTTGGGATGGCACCACTTCGGCGTCTGAGCATTTTTGCCGAATGACCCCATCCATTGCCTTCGTCGGTGCCGGACCGACCACACTTTATACGCTCAAGGCCTTTGTCGAGCAGGCAGCCTGCCCCGCGAGGATCACGATCTTCGAGCAGCAGGCGCGCGCCGGTCTCGGTACGCCGTATCGGCCGGGGTGGAACGATCCGGCCATGCTCTCGAACATTGCAAGCGTGGAAATCCCACCCCTGTGCGAGACGCTTATTGCCTGGCTCAACCGTCAAAGTCGCAAACGTCTCATAGGGTTGGGTATTGATCCCAAGGAGGTTGATGACCGCGCTTTCTACCCGCGCGTGGCCCTTGGGCGATACTTCCTCGACCAGTTCGACATGCTCGTGGACGAGGCGCGCGCCAAGGGGTTCATAGTCGATATTCGAACCGGCCGATGCGTTCTGGACATGTCTGTCCAGGACAATGGTGTTCAGCTTGAGATTGAAGGGGAGGGCAGGGATACAGCCGACAACCGTTTCGATTTCGTGGTCATGGCGACGGGACATCAATGGCCAGAGGAGCCCGAGGCGCGGCCGGGCTATTTTCTCAGCCCGTGGCCGGCGTCGGCCCTCAAGCGCATTAAAGCCGTCAATGTTGGCATTCGTGGCAGCTCTCTGACGGCGATCGACGCAGTCGTCGCCCTGGCAACAGCTCACGGCTCTTTTGTCGATGGCCCCGATGGGCGGGTTGAATATCGCATCGGGGCGGGTTCGGAAGGCCTTCGGCTAACGATGATGTCACGCAAGGGGCTTTTGCCTGAAGCGGATTTCTACCATCCGATACCCTATGAGCCGCTGACTTTCTGTACCGAGGCGGCGATCGAACGGCTGATCGACGCTCAGGCTAGCGATCTTCTAGAGATGGCCTATCAGCTATTTAAGAAAGAACTGGCGTACGCAGATCCCGCTTATGCCGACCATGTTGGACTGGAGCATTTGGCGCTCGAGGATTTCGCAGAACGCTTCTTTGCCGACCGCGCGGACGCTGATCCGTTTGAATGGGCCGCCGCCAATCTGCAGGAGGCGCAAGCAAATTTTGACAAAGAGTTCACCGTTCCCTGGCGCTACGCCATCCTGCGAATGCACGAGGTGCTGGCGCTGATCATCCCCCATCTCGATGAGGAAGCCCTGGATGCTTTCGGCAGACACCTCAAGCCCGCCTTCGTCGACGAATATGCCAGTGTACCTCACCTTTCCATCCAAAGGCTCTTGGCCCTTCACAGCGCAGGCCATCTCGATGTGCTGGCGCTTGGCAGCGCGTATCGGTTAGAAACGCATGGCGCAGAACCCGGCATTAATGTCGTCATCGACGGTGAGCGGCGTCATTATGACGTGTTCATCGATGCCACCGGGCAACGTGCGCTCGAAGCCTACGACTTCCCGTTTTCAACGCTTCTGAAGCAAGGGATCGTGGTGGATGCGCAAGATGCCGAGGAGGGGTCCACCAAGGGGATCTCGGTGAACGAGACATTCCACCCGGCATCGCCCGATCCGCGTGCGCGCCGGTTATATTGTCTGAGCCTCCCCTTCATCCTGGGACGTCATCCATTTGTGCAAGGGATAACCAGTTCGCATGAGATGGGTA
>JAEMRT010000165.1 GCA_016463225.1 Sphingopyxis sp.
AGATGGCAATGACCGATCCTTTGGGTGATATGCTCACCCGCATCCGCAACGGCCAGACGGCGAAGAAGGACAGCGTCCTGACGCCGGCCTCGACGCTGCGTGTCCGCGTTCTCGACGTGCTCCAGCGCGAAGGCTATATCCGTGGCTACAGCGAAGAAGCGCTGGGTGCCAAGGGCCAGCACAAGGGCATCCGCATCGAGCTGAAATATTTCGAAGGGCAGCCGGCGATCCGCCATGTGGCGCGCGTTTCGAAGCCGGGTCGCCGCATCTATTCGGGTTCGAAAGAACTGCCGATCGTGCGCAACGGCCTGGGCATCACCATCGTGTCGACCCCGCGCGGCGTCCTGTCGGACGCCGAGGCTCGCGAGCATAATGTCGGCGGCGAAGTGCTGGCGGAGGTGTTCTGATGTCACGCATTGGTAAAAAAGCAGTCGCGATCCCCAGCGGCGTCACCGCCGCGATTGATGACGGTCAGCTGTCGGTCAAGGGTCCGAAGGGCACGCTCGCAATGCCGCTGTCCGACAACATCAAATATGAAGTTGGCGATGGCAGCATTTCGGTTCAGCCCGCCAACGGCACCCGCGAAGCTCGCGCTTTCTGGGGCATGCAGCGGACTTTGGTGCAGAACCTGATCACCGGTGTGACCGAGGGCTTCACCAAGGTGCTCGAAATCACCGGTGTCGGCTATCGCGCCAACTCGCAGGGCAAAAATCTGAAGCTGCAGCTCGGCTACAGCCACGATGTCGATTTCGCGGTGCCCGAAGGCATCGAGATCAAGACGCCCGACAACACGACGATCGAGATCAGCGGCATCGACAAGCAGCAGGTTGGTCAGGTTGCAGCCGAAATCCGCCGCTGGCGCAAGCCGGAGCCCTACAAGGGCAAGGGCATCAAATATCGCGGCGAGTACATCTTCCGCAAAGAAGGCAAGAAGAAGTAAGCCATGGCACATCTTACCCAATTCGAAAAACGCCGTCAGCGCGTTCGTACCGCCCTCCGCAAGCGGGCTGGTGGGCGTGCGCGCCTGTCGGTGCACCGTTCGGGCCGGCATATCTATGCCCAGCTTATCGATGATGCCGCCGGCCAGACGCTGGCTGCGGCTTCGACGCTGGACAAGGATGTCCGCGGCAAGACCGGCGCGACCACCGCGGCGGCTGCCGACGTTGGCAAGCGCCTCGCCGCTGCCGCCAAAAAGGCGGGTGTGACGCAGGTCGTGTTCGACCGCGGCGGTTTCCTGTTCCACGGGCGCATCAAGGCGCTGGCCGACGCGGCTCGCGAAGGCGGATTGGAGTTCTAATCATGGCAGACGAAGTACAGAACGTCGAAGGCGCTCCCGAAGCTGCTCCCGCTCCCGAAGGCCAGGCTCCGCGCCGCGGCCGTGGCGGCGGCGCTGGTGGCCCGGGCGGCAACCGTGGCGGCCGTGATGGCGGTGGCCGCGGTCGCCGCGACGATCGTCGTCCGCGCGACGATGACGGCGGCGAAGAGCTGATCGAAAAGCTCGTCCACATCAACCGCGTGTCGAAAACGGTGAAGGGCGGCAAGCGCTTCGGTTTCGCTGCGCTCGTCGTCGTTGGCGACGGCAAGGGCCGCGCCGGCTTCGGTCATGGCAAGGCACGCGAAGTGCCGGAAGCCATTTCGAAGGCGACCGCTGCTGCCAAGAAGTCGATGATCCGCGTTCCGCTGCGCGATGGCCGCACGCTGCACCATGATGGCCTTGGCCATTTCGGCGCTGGCCTCGTCACCGTTCGCTCGGCACCCGCCGGTACCGGCATCATCGCCGGTGGCCCGATGCGCGCCGTGTTCGAATCGCTGGGCGTGGCGGATGTCGTGACCAAGTCGAACGGCACCTCGAACCCCTATAACATGATCCGCGCGACCTTTGAGGCGCTCGGCGAACAGACCAGCCCCAAGTCGGTCGCGCAGCGTCGCGGCAAGAAGGTGTCGGATCTGATCAAGCGCGGCGGTGCTTCCGACCGTGCAGCCGAAGCCGAAGCCGCGGCGGTGACGGAGTAAGATCATGGCTGACAAGAAGATAAAGATTCGCCAGATCGGCTCGCCGATCCGTCGGCCGAGCAGCCAGCGTGCTATCCTGACCGGGCTCGGCCTGGGCAAGATGCACCGCGAGGTCGAGCTCGTCGATACCCCTGAAGTGCGTGGCATGATCCGCAAGCTGCCGCACATGGTGGAAGTCATCGACGGCTAGATGCCGTCGGGACTCCCCGAATATCTATCAGCGCGACAAAAGCGAAAGCGAGTGCACAATGACCATCAAACTTAACGAACTTCGTGACAACAACGGCGCCCGCAAGGGCCGCATGCGCGTCGGACGCGGCATCGGTTCGGGCAAGGGCAAGACCGCCGGCCGCGGCCAGAAGGGCCAGAAGGCCCGCAGCGGCGTCGCGATCAACGGCTTCGAAGGCGGCCAGATGCCGCTTCACATGCGCATCCCGAAGCGCGGCTTCAACAACATCTTCGGCAAGGACTTCGCGATCGTCAATCTGGGCATGATCCAGAAGCTGGTCGACGCGAAGAAGCTCGATGCCAAGGCTGTGATCGATCACGCCGCGCTCAAGGCTGCTGGTGTTGCCCGCGGCGGCAAGGACGGCGTCCGCCTCCTCGCCAAGGGTGACTTCACCGCCAAGCTGAATTTTGCCGTTGCCGGTGCGTCGAAGGGCGCAATCGAAGCGGTCGAAAAGGCCGGCGGCAAGGTCGAGCTGCCCGAAGCCAAGCCCGAAGGCGACGGCAAGAAAGCCAAGCGCAAGGCCACGGCAGCCGCCAAGAAGAACTAATGCCTTTGGGGGCGGACGGCATGGCGCCGCTCCGCCCCCGACGCATTTGAATCGGGCCTTTCCCCTTGCGCTTCGTGACCTCCGAACGCACATAGGCGCCGGGTCGCGGGGGGCGCGGTCCGGAACCCGAGGAAAATACCCATGGCCTCTCGCGCCGATCAGCTTGCTTCCAACCTGAACTTTTCGAAATTCGGCAAGGCGACCGAACTCAAGAACCGCATCTGGTTCACGATCGGCGCGCTGATCGTCTTCCGCTTCCTGTCGTTCGTGCCGCTGCCCGGCGTCGATCCGGTCGCGCTGTCGACGCTGTACAGCCAGGCTGCTTCGGGCGGCGTCCTCGACATTTTCAACACTTTCTCGGGCGGCAGCCTGGAGCGCATGAGCATCATCGCGCTCGGCGTCATGCCCTATATCACCGCCTCGATCGTCGTGCAGCTGGCCGCGGCTTTGTCGCCCAGCCTCGCCGCGCTCAAGAAAGAGGGTGAAAGCGGGCGCAAGAAGCTCAACCAATATACGCGCTACGGCACCGTGTTCCTGACCGCGATTCAGGGCTATTTCATCGCCGTCGGGCTCGAAACGCTCGGCGCCAGTCAGGGCATTGCCGCGGTTGTCGATCCGGGCATGATGTTCCGCATCGGCGCCGTGATCAGCATCGTTGGCGGTACGCTGTTCCTGATGTGGCTCGGCGAACAGATCACCGCGCGCGGGATCGGCAACGGCGTGTCGCTGATCATCATGGCGGGCATCCTTGCCCAGCTGCCGCGCAGCTTCGCCCAGATGTTCACGCAGGTGCGCGAAGGATCGATGGGCGGCGGCACCGTGGTTGCGGTGTTTGCGGGCGCGATCATCGTCATCGCCTTCATCGCGTTCATGGAACGCGCCCAGCGCCGGGTGCTCGTCCAATATCCCAAGCGCGCGACGCAGCGCGGCGGGATGCAGGCTGACCGCAGCCATTTGCCGCTCAAGGTCAACACCGCCGGCGTGATCCCGCCTATCTTTGCCTCGTCGCTGCTGCTGATGCCGCTGACGATCACGCAGATGATGGGCAACAATGTCCAGGGCGATACCGCGACCAGTGATTTCCTGATCACGCTCAACCAGTATCTCGCGCACGGGCAGCCGCTGTACATGGCGCTCTATGCGTTCGGTATCATCTTTTTCTGCTTCTTCTATGTCGCGGTCGTCTTCAATCCCGAGGAAACTGCTGACAATCTGAAGCGCCAGAACGGTTTCATTCCGGGCATCCGCCCCGGCAAGAACACCGCCGCCTATCTCGACCATGTGCTGACGCGCATCACCGTGCTCGGTGCGGCCTATCTGGCAGCCATCTGTCTGATCCCCGAATATTTCATCGCCCAGTCGGGGCTGCCCTTCGCGCTCGGCGGCACCAGCCTGCTGATCATCGTCAACGTGACGATCGACACGATCAGCCAGATCCAGAGCCACATGCTCGCGCATCAATATGGCGACCTGATCAAAAAGGCGAAATTGAAGGGCGGCGTTGCGCGGCGCTAAAGCGCCCGCTACGGCAACTGCGACAAGGCAGGAAACAGGGGCCTCCATGACGCTGAATATCATTTTGCTCGGTCCGCCGGGGGCGGGCAAGGGAACGCAGGCGGTGCGGCTCGAGGACGAGCATGGCATGGTCCAGCTGTCGACCGGCGACATGCTGCGCGCCGCGGTCAAGGCGGGAACCCCGATCGGGGTGCAGGCCAAGGCGGTGATGGACGCCGGCGAGCTGGTTTCGGACGAAATCGTCTCTGGCCTGATCGGCGAACGGCTCGACCAGCTCGGCGCCGATGTCTCGGTGATCTTCGACGGCTATCCGCGCACCGCGGCGCAGGCCGACGCGCTCGATACGATCTTGAGCGATCGCGGTCGCAAGCTCGATCATGTCATCGAACTGCTGGTCGAGGAAGACGCGCTCGTTGACCGCATCACCGGGCGCTTTTCGTGCGGCAATTGCGGCGCGGGCTATCACGACCGCTACAAACTGCCGAAGGTCGCCGACACCTGCGACCAGTGCGGCGGCCACGATTTCAAGCGCCGTCCCGACGACAATGAGGAAACGGTGCGCACCCGCATGGCCGAATATCGCGCCAAGACCGCACCGATCCTGCCGATCTACGACGCGCGCGGCATCGTCACCCGCGTCGACGGCATGGCGCCGATCGATGAGGTCAACGACGCGATCGAAGCCGTTCTCGCGCCTGCTGGCTAGCGACCCCGCTTAATCGTCATTGCGAGGGCCGCAGGCCCGTGGCAATCCAGAGCGGTGCAAGGCCGCCCTGGATTGCTTCGCTTCGAAGCCCGGTTGCGGCAAGCGGGGGAACGGGTGATGAATTTCAAAACAATAGTGGCGGCAATCTCAGCAACGGCTGGACTGACCCTCGCGCCTGCCGCTGCCGCCAAGGTCGTCGACCAGAGCGAGGCCGGTTTCACCGTCGCGCATACGGCGCAGGTCGCCGCGACCCCCGCCGATGTGTGGAAAATGCTCCGCATGCCGCAAAGCTGGTGGTCGAAGGATCATAGCTGGTCGGGCGACGCCGCGAACTTCTGGCTCGATTCGCAGGCGGGCGGCTGTTTCTGCGAGAAATTGCCCGACACCGGCGCGGGGGTGGGCAGCGTCCAGCACGCGCGCGTCCTGTTCTCGAAACCCGGCCAGCTGCTGCGCCTGTCGGGCGCGTTCGGCCCGCTGCAGGGCGAGGCGCTGAACGGGACGCTGACGATCCAGATCAAGGCCACCCCGACCGGCAGCGCGCTGCGCTTCGACTATGTCGTCGGCGGCTATATGCGCTTCAAGGTCGCCGACATCGCGCCCGCTGTCGACAAGGTGATCGGCGAACAATTGATCGGGCTGGCCAATGCGCTTGGCGGCGCACTGCCACCGTCGCGCGAAGAAAAGGCCGCGGCTGCCGCGGAAGGTGCGGCCAAGCCCGCCGCGGAAACCCCGCCCGCCAAGGAAGAGCCCGGCCTCGACGCGGCAGTCGCCGATCTGGTCGAGGATGCGCCGAAGAGCGAGCCAGAACGCCGTTAAGGCTGATCTGTCTATGCTAAATCGTCATCCCGGCGCAGGCCGGAATGACGGAAGATCGTGGTCTAAACGTCGGGCTTCCCGCGCAGCTTCGCCAGCGCTGCAAACGGCCCCGCCGCTTCCTCGCTCAGCACGCCCTTTTCGGTGAGGACGCGGTCGGCGTCGGGGTGACGCGGAAATGGGTCGAGCGCGAGTGACAGCGTCTGCACCGCCGCCTCGCCCAGATCGACGCGGTCGCCCTCGAGCGGCAGCAGGTCGCAATCCTCGCTGCTGATCTCTATCTCTTCATCGGCATCGACCGGCGCGTCGATGTCGCGCAGGAAGCGCAGGTCGAACGGCTCGCTCAGTGTTGCGGGAACCGGCAGTCCCGTCGCCGCGCAGGGCTGGACAATTGACGCGCTCACCGTTCCTTTGGCGCCGATGCCGCCCGCAACGGCGCGGATTTCGGCGGTGACGGCAAAGCGATCGACCGCGATCAGCGCCAGCCGCTGCGCGACCCGCGCGCGTGCCTCGGCATCGGCCTCGATCGCGACGGAACGCCCCTGCGCGGCATCGGCCAGCGTCAGGACGAGTGAAAATTCGGGCGCCGCGCTCACGCCGCGGCTCCGTCCAGCTGATCAGCGACGACCAGCTCCGACACCGGCGTCGCCGCCAGTGCGGTTCGCAGCTTTGCAACCTCGGTCATGACATGCGCGAGCCCCGCCGCATCGGGTTCATTGCCGCGCCACAGGTTGCGCACCAGCGCGGCGCGCAGCTCCTCTGATCCGTCGGCGGCGCGATAGACGCCGAGCCGCCCGCCAAGCGCGCCGACCATCCGCCCGATCTGCTTGCCGACCACCATATCGCCAAAGCCGATCTGGCGCATCTGGCCGTCCATGTCGGTCACGAACAATTCGGTCAGCTCGACCCCGGCGCGGGCGTGCGCGGGGTCTTCGTCGATACGGTGGAGGACGAGCGCCAGCACGAGGCTGACCATGTCGAAGCGGCCGTCGAGCGTATCGGGGACGCTGCCCGTGGCATACCAGTGCGGCGCGCGCGCGGTCGCGACGACGGCGTTCCACAGCGGACGGCGCGCCTCGCGCGGGTCGGGCTGCGAGCGGAAAAGATTGCGGAGCGAGAACATGCCCACCGCTTAGGCGCAATCGCCGCCGCGGAAAAGGGGTGGCAGCGCGATCTACCGGTCAGCTTCTGGCAAGCTTCGCCGGGCCACAAGCAGCTTGTGCGTCCTGTCCGCTTGCGGTTAAGAGGCGCGAGAGCGAGCGCCGACCGCCGGCAGAGGCCGCGACAGGCGCAACGGAGATTATAGATGCCGAATATCAAGTTTTCGTCTGCCGCTCCGCGCGCGCGCCTGATCGTCCTTGGTCTTGCCGTCGCGCTCACCGCCAGCGGCTGTGCGCAGCTCAAGGGCCGGCAAGGCTATGTCGTCGATCCGTTGCTGACCAGCGCGATCACCCCGGGCGTCGACAACCGCGAATCGGTCGAAAAGACGCTCGGTCGCCCGACCTTTGTCGGTCAGTTCAGCGACAATGAATATTATTATGTCTCGCGCGAAACGCGCCAGCTCGCCTTTGCCAAGCCGCGCCCGGTCGATCAGCAGGTGCTGCGCGTCCGCTTCGATGCCGCGGGCAATGTCGCGGCGGTCGACCGCACCGGGCTGGAACTGGTGAGCCGGATCAGTCCCGAAGGCGACAAGACCCCGACGCTGGGCCGCGAGCGCAGCTTCTTTGAAGACATCTTCGGCAACATCGGCGCGGTCGGCGCGCCGGGTGCGGGCGCACCCACCGGGCAGTAGATCTTTGCTTCAGCTTCACTGAAGCGCGGCACCGGCCCGCTCCCCCTCCCGGCCTCCCCAACGATAGTAACCTATGGG
>JAEMRT010000166.1 GCA_016463225.1 Sphingopyxis sp.
GGGGGTTCCTACTGCCTCCTGGGACAGGTCTCGGCGGACCATGCGCAGGAAGGGTTCAGCGTCATCCCGCGATTCCAGCTCGAGCGAATAACCGGGTAGGGAATCCTCTTTCACGATCTTGGTCATCTCGAACTTGAACCGACGGTAGTCGCCTTCAGCGCCGGATTTCTCGAACAAGGTGGGCATGGAAATGGCAAATCCATCGGAACCAGCGCCGCCGGCATGCTTCCTGGCAACCCGATAGAGCCACCGCTCGCGTCCGCCCGTTAGCGAGAAATACGCAGGATCGATCGCGAGGACGCCGCCCTCCATGAGCACGCCGTCATAGAACCATTTGGCGAGGGTGATCCGCATGCCGCGGATATTGCCCGTGCGATCCTTCAGCTGGCTATAGCTATCGATCCAGGAGAATGTCGTTTCGACCGAGTCTCCCGAGCGGATGTTCGTCTTGACGGTCGTCGACTGCAGCCTGTCGAGCGCATTGCCGAGGAGATCATAGGCGCGCCCGCCAACTTCGCGCTTAAGCGTCCGGAGCATGTCATAGGGCACGACATGCAGGGTCTGGGGAATGTCGTTCGTTCCGCGGCGCTTGTGTTCGATGAGCACCGACGCGCAGTAGATGAGAATGTCGAGATCGTAGATCGTCGCCAGCCCATACTCCGAGTTCGCCGTGACATGCACGGTGATCTTCCGGTCGGGGCTTACATAATCGATCGGCTTCAGGCGCTTGCGCTTGGACAGAGAGAAGAACGGCCGCTCCATCGTCTCGCGCTGGTCCCGGAGGGGCAGCGTCGTGAGCTGAGGAAGAAAGAGGTCGACCTGACCGTCTTCGCGGGCGTTCTTTGGCATCGCATGTCCTGGGCGGAGTAAAACACGTTTTACTCTCATCTAACTGATTGTTTTACAAATATAATCCCTAAATCCGTCCGTCGTCACCGAGTGAATTTCGCAGCTTCCAAAACCGGCCGCAGGGTCTCGAGGATCTCATCGATCGAGGCCGCGCCGCGCGGATTGATATTGACCGTAATCCCCTTGGCCCTGGTGTCGACGAGGATCTGCCCGATCTGCGCACCGCCGGCCATCGTCAGAGCCGCCTTTGCCCTGCGAGCCGGTTGCGCCTTGGTCGGCTGCGCTGCGCCGGCAAGGCGTTCGCACACTTTGCTGCCTTCGATCCGGTCGGCACCGGCATTACGCAAGGCGGCCTGCTCAGCCGCGATCTCGATCGCCGCTGCAACGATGCCATCGCGATGCCGCTCGTCCTTCAGCAGAGGCGCCAGGCGCATGCCGTGACGAACCTTGATATCGCCTGGATCAGCAAAGGCGGAAACGACTTCGTCCGGGAGCTCCGAGAGCTGCAGGAGGTTGTGAAGGTTCTGCTTGGGGATCGCGAGCCGGTCAGCCATCTGCGTCCGGACACCGCCATAATAGGCATCGACGGCATGACGGTAGTTGCGCGCGCGTTCGAGATCGGTGACATCCTCCCGTTCGCGGTTTTCAAGGTCCGCTAGCCGGAAGGCACCTTCGTCGTCGAGCGTTTCGATCCGCGCCACCAACTCGATTTCCGAGTGGTTGTTGGCGTGGAGCCAGGACACGCAGAAATGGCGCCTCGTTCCGACGATGAGCTCGTAGGGCCGATCGCTATTGGGAGTCCGGCGAACGACCACCGGCTCGCGGTTCGTGCCTTCTTCCCGAATGGATTCGATCAACGAGGAACAACGATCGTAGCTGAGCGCCGCGTAATCGCGCGCGTTGCCGCGCCAGATCGAGCATTCCGAGGGCTTCAGGCGAATCGTGGGCCGTTTGACGGTGCGGGCGATCTCATCGAACGCGATGCCGCGCCGCTCCAAGAAGGACGGGGCAGCGGGCTCCTCGCCCGGCAATTCCTGGACCGCGAGGTCCTGGCCATCGTCTTTCGCAATCGGGGTTGGCACCGGCGTCGTGCCGATGCTCTCGATGGCGTTTGTCAGGAGACTCCGTCGCTTGCCGCCCGCGCTGCTCATGCCGCCTCCGTCAGCCGATCGGTGCCAAGCTGCGCCATCCGGGACGGCCACTGCTTGCAGATATCCTTCTCAATCTCCCGGAACACCATGTTCAGGTTGTCCCGACAACGCGTGTAGGTCTGGTGCGAGCCATAGGGCTTGTTTATCTCGTAGATCGACGACATTGAGAGCCCGGCGTTCTTGACCTCTTCGGAGAGGAGGATCGGTGTCGAGAGCATCTGCCCGGCATAGGTCTTTTCCATGACCTGCAACATCTGCGCTTCATTGGTGCGACTGGGCTGGAACATGGTGCAGACGATCCGGATGAACCCGTAGTCGATCGAAGAATCGAACTTCGACACCAGTTCCATGGCCTCACGGCAGGTCTGCATGAAATGAATGGTCGACAGATAGTCGAGCTGCCTCGCGGGAACGGGAATCAACAAGCCATCAGCCGCGGTCAGCGTGTTGACGCCGAGGAACCCCATTGCCGGGGGCGGATCGAGAATGACGACGTCATAGTCGTAGCGAACCTCTTCCAGCCCGATCCGCAGCATCCGGAAAGCCCCGGCGATGGCCGTCGGACCCTCCTCGATCGTCGCCGTCAACTCCCACTCGGTATCCTGCAATCCGAGGTTCGCCGGGCAGATGTCGATATTCGGCCAGCAGGTCCTCTGGATCGTCTTGCGGAGCGAATCGGCCTCGTCGATGCGCGGCGACAGGAAGTTTGATAGCGTGTGCGTTTCGTCGACCAGCGCTTCGAGATTGACGTCGAACATCACGCTCATGGAGGCCTGCGGATCGCAGTCGACCACTAGGACGCGGTATCCGCGCAGACCGAGATAATCCGCAAGATGCTTGGCGGTCGTGGTCTTGCTGACCCCGCCCTTGAAGTTCTGCGTGGCGAGCACGACCGCCCGTTCCTCGGGCAATTTGCCCATTTTGATACCCAGGGCCTCGCGAATCGCGATCAGGTCCTCAACGGTATAGAAACGGCGTCCATTGGCCGCCGTCTTGGGCGCGGGAAGCCGCCCGCGCGCTTCCGCTTTGGACAACGCCTCAGGCGTGCGGCCGAGAAATTCCGCGGCGACCGTAGCGCCCATGGAGATGTTCAAGGTCTTCCGGTCGGAGGGGTCGATCGCCGCCTGGCGAAGCACGCTTTTGGCATTCTCGCACGAGGTGATCATCGCGTCGAGAATCTGACCCGAAAGCATCGTGATGTCCCCCTTCTCAGCAATATTTGGCAGGGGTTCGTGAAAACGGACCCTGAAATGACCATAATTCGGGACAACTATGCCAAATTGAGGGTGGTTAGTCAAATTGGTGCCATTGCGGGTCAACGAGCCGGTACAGACCCGAGAACGGCTGAGTCTTTCAGGACGCGTCCAGCAGCCGAAATAACCCCAAAAATCTACACACGGCAGGCAATACTCACAAATGCCATGCGGCGCGGCGTATAGATTTCCGCGAGCCCCTATCCAAAGAAGACCGCAGCCACCAGCGATCCCAATCACGAACCTCGTCCGAATCGCGCAGGCCCAAGACGCGCAAATCGATGTCTTGCGACTCACCGTGGGGAAACGCCTGATCCTTGCACGCACGACATGAATTGAGGAGCGTGGTTCGATGGTTGAGCGCCTTTTTCGCCCAAGAGCCTGGCGTTCCGACATTCCACCATCCTCAATGCTGCCCATGTGCGATCTTTGGCGCTCTGAAAAAGGGGAGGGGGAGACCCGCTGGTGAAAGGAGCTGATCAATGGCTCTCACCGCGATACGACCAACCCAAGACCTCATCGATCTCGTCGGCAGCCTCGGAGGCAGCTGGCACGGTCGTACTGCCATGTGCCTTTGCCCCGCCCATGCCGACCGGGAACCAAGCCTGTCGATCAGGCAGGGGGATCGGGGAATCCTGGTGACCTGCTTTGCTGGCTGCAGCCGGGAGGACGTGCTTCGCGAGCTGCGCCGGATACCGATCAGCCGCCGTTTCGCCTACACCGACACGCCGACCACGGTCGCGGGCAATGCGCTACGTCTCTGGGACGAAGCCTTGCCGGTCGAAGGAACCCTGGCCGAGCGCTATCTGAGCGGCCGTATCTTGCTGCCGATCCCTGGCGACCTGCGTTTCCATCCGCGCTGCCCTTATCGACCGCGTCCCTGGACCACCTATCATCCAGCCCTACTCGTGGCCGTGCGGGAAGGTCGGACGCTTACGGCGGTGCAGCGGATCTTCCTCGTTCCGGAAACGGCGCGCTACCGCATGAAGTTGATGCTCGGCAGGCCGCTGCGGGGGGCATGGCAATGCGGCGGGACCCAGGAGGGCAGGCTTGCGCTCGCCGAAGGGTTCGAGACCGCACGCGCATTCACGCTGCTCAATGCGATTCCCTGCTGGGCGAGCCTTGGCGCGCGGCGCCTCAACCAGATCCTGCTACCGGAGCACGTCACCACGCTCGTTCTTGCGCAGGACAATGATGCTGAGGGTCGCCGAGCCGCCGATCTTGCCGAAGACGCCTATGCAAGGGCCGGTCTCGTGATCGAGCGGATGCCGCCGCCGCCCCGCATCAAGGATTGGGCACGCGTACTCGAGCTGAGCACATCCCTCTAACGCGCTCTGAACGAATGCCCGGTTGGCAAGCAGGCTGCCGCTATCTGTCATCGTTTTTCCGGCGCGCGTTTTGCCGGTCATGCGCGCGTCCCCCAGCGACAGTGACCGCGAAACACAGGATCAGCAGCAGGATCGAGACGACGATGATCGCGAAAATGACCATGATTACCTTCTTGCGGAACGCGTGGGAATGCAGGCGTGTGATGGTGTGCTCATCAGGCCGCGCGGCGCCCGCCCGATCGACGTGGCCAGCGCAGCCGGCGTAGGATCCCGACACCAGCACGCGGAGCGCGCGTGTCGGTGTCATCGCTGCTCCGCTCCTCTTTATCGAGAGATTGGGGATCGAACGGTGACGCGAACCGGCCAGGCAAGGCGAACTCCCACAGGACTGCCGTCCGATCGGCATGATCCATCGTTTGGCCCTATCCTTATACGAAACGCTTGCCTGCATCGTTAAGATGCGAGTTTTGATGTTTGAAACATCAATAACCTTGACGCGGCGCGCTGTTCGGCAGGGCGTCTGCCACCCTATGGGTGCAGCCGGCGCGGTCGGGCACCGCGGCGGAGAAGTCAAAGGGAAGGGGGAGCGAAGGATTGATGCTGCCGATGGGGCAGCCAGTCCGGAGACCCCACCATGTCCGATCTCTTCGATACCACCACCGCGGCCGAGCGCCGCGCGGCCACGATTCTCGTCGATCGTCTGCGTTCGACCGAGCCGATCACCCGCGCCGACCTCAACGCCGCGATGGTCGAGGGCTATGGCGGAACGGATGCCGATGGCCTCTGGACCCAGCGCGACAGCTTCGAAATCCTGGAGCACGTTCTCGCGCATTACCTCCAATTCAGGCCCTATCCGCTCGGCTCGCTGAGCGATGTCGCGGCGGCGTGCGACCTGCTCGACCGGTTGCCCACCCAGACCGTGCGCAGCGAGGACCAGATCGAATGGCAGCAATTCTCGACGCCCGTCGATCTCGCCGCGGTCGCGGTCCTGCTCGCCAATGTCCAGACCGGCGATGTCATTCTCGAACCCAGCGCCGGCAACGGTCTCCTCGTAGCACACTGCCGCGACTTCTCCGCGCTCCAGCTCAACGAATATGCGCCCGCCCGCCGCGCGCGGCTCGCCGACGTCTTTCCCGACGCGGTCGTCACCGGACATGACGGCGCCACGATCAACTCGACCCTCGCCGATGCGCCGCGCCCCAACCTCATCCTGATGAACCCGCCCTTTTCCCGCTCGGTAGGACTGGGCGCGGACGCCCACGCCGCGGTGCGCCATCTCCAGGCGGCGCTGCGGCGGCTGCAGATCGGCGGACGGCTGGTCGCGATCATGCCCGACTGGTTCGGGCCCAATGCGCGGATGCGCGATCTCTTCGAGACGACATTGCGCGACGTCAGCGTCCGGACATCCGTGCGTCTCGAGAAATGCTATCTCAAGCATGGCACGTCGATCGCCGTCAGGCTCTTTGTCATCGACAAGATGCCCGGCACAGCCATCCCCGCAACGATCCAGCGCAGCTCCATCCGCGAGCTCATCAGCGCTCTCACCATCCACGAACGCGGGCCCCTTGGCGCACCCTCGGCACCGGCACCAAAGCGGTCGAGCAGTCCTTCGCTGTTCCGAGCGATGAAAAGCGGCCGCGCTCAGCCCCGTCCGTATCATGCTCCCGTGCGCAACAACGTGCTGCCGGTCGACTATATGCCGCTCGACACGCCTGCGCCGCTGCTCGAACAGGTGGGCGTCTATCTTCCCTATCGTCCGAGCCGCATCGCTTTCGATGCCGCCGGCGAGCATCCGACCGCGCTGGTCGAATCCGTCGCGATGGGCTCGATCGCGGCACCTATCCCGGCCTATGTCCCCAATCTTCCCGAACGAACCGTATCGGAGCGCCTGCTCTCAGCCTCGCAGCTTGAGACCGTGGTCTATGCCGGCCACGCCTGGGATCAGTTCCTGCCGGGCAAGTTCAGGCCCGCCAAAGAGGGCGTCGGGCTCGAAGATGCCGAGGACGGCCGCGCCTATCGCAAAGGTTATTTCCTGGGTGATGGCACCGGGGCGGGGAAGGGGCGGCAGGTCGCGGCCTGTATTCTCGACAGCTGGCTCGCCGGACGCCGGCGCAACATCTGGATCTCGAAGAACGAGGCGCTGCTCGAAGACGCGCGCCGCGACTGGACCGCGCTGGGCGGCCTCGCCGCCGACATCCAGCCTCTCGCCAACTGGAAGATCGATCAGGCGATCCCGCTCGAACAGGGCGTGCTCTTCGTCACCTACCCGACGCTCCGCTCGGCGCGTGGCGATCATAGCCGGCTGCAGCAGATCATCGACTGGGCGGGAGAGGACTTCGAGGGCGTGATCGGCTTCGACGAAGCCCATGAGATGGGCGGGGTCGCCGGTGGCGAGGGCGCGCTGGGCAAGAAGGAAGGCTCGCAGCAGGGAATCTGCGGCGTGCTGCTCCAGAACCATCTTCCCGGCGCGCGCGTCCTCTATGCGTCGGCGACGGGGGCGTCCGACGTCAACAATCTCGCCTATGCGGTGCGGCTGGGCCTCTGGGGCCCGGAAACGGCCTTCAGCAATCGCGAGCAGTTCATCTCGGGCATCCGCAAGGGTGGCATTGCGGCGATGGAGCTGGTCGCGCGCGACCTCAAGGCGCTCGGACTCTACACGGCGAGGGCGCTCAGCTTCGCCGGCGTCGAATATGAGATTCTGCGCCACGAGCTCAGTTCCGAGCAGATCGCGATCTACGATGCCTATGCCGACGCCTGGGGCATCATTCACCGCAACATGGAACATGCGCTCGAACTGACGGCCGTGGTCGACGGGATCGAAAATGCGACCCTCAACAGCGGGGCCAAGGCGTCGGCGCGATCTCGCTTCGAATCCACCAAGCAGCGCTTCTTCGGCCAGCTTCTCCTCAGCATGAAGCTTCCGACCGTGATCGCTGCGGTGAAGGCGCACCTGGCCGGTGGACAATCGGTCGTTCTCCAGCTGGTGACGACCGCGGAATCGATCCTCGACCGGCGGCTGGGCGAGCTCTCGCCGGATGAGCGCGCGAACTTGGAAATTGATCTGAGTCCTCGGGAGTAC
>JAEMRT010000063.1 GCA_016463225.1 Sphingopyxis sp.
CCCCCAACCCCTCCCTAGGAGGGAGGGGAGAAGAACGGCAGCATTTGGTCGAAACCTGACGGCCCGGAAACTACCGCGCGTAAGCGTCCCGCAATTCCCGCTTCAACACCTTGCCGATCGGGCTGCGCGGCAGTTCTTCGACGACGGTGATCCCGCTGATCCGCTGCGTCTTGCCGACCTTGGCGTTGCATGTCTCTCGCACGGCCTCGGCATCGGTGCCATCCTTCAGCACCACGAACGCGACCGGCGTTTCGCCCCATTCCTCGCTCGGCATCCCGACCACGGCGGCTTCGACGACGCGGTCGTCGGCGAGCAGGATCGCTTCGAGATCGCTCGGGAAAATATTGAAGCCGCCCGAAATGATCATGTCCTTGGCGCGGTCCATCAAGGTCAGGAACCCGTCCTCGTCGATCCGGCCGATGTCGCCGTGGCGATAGAAGAGATTTCCCTCCCCGTCGTACCAGTGCATCGCCCTGGTCGCATCGGGGCGGTTGTTATATCCCGTCATCATTGCGGGCGAGCGGCCGACGACTTCACCGATTGATCCCTGCGGCAGCTCGTTGCCGTCCTCGTCGATCACCTTTGCGATATGTCCGGGCGCGGGGCGGCCAACGGTGTGGAGCTTGTCGGGGAATTGATGCGCCTCGAGGATGAATGCGGCGCCCCCCTCGGTCATGCCGTAAATCTCGACCAGCCCGCCGGGCCAGCGCGCGAGCACATCGGCCTTCAACGCGGCGGGGAAAGGAGCCGAGGTGCAATATTTGACGACGAAGCTGGAGAGATCGAACGCCTCGAAATCCTCCAGCGCCATGATGCGGCGGTACTGTACCGGGACCAGCATCGTGTTGGTCGCGCGCTCGCGCGCTGCGAGCTCCAGGAACCCGCGCGCGTCGAATTTCTTCATCAGTACGGTCTGGCCGCCCGACCCGACGGTCGGCATGAAGCTGGCCATCGTCGTGTTCGAATAGAGCGGGGTCGACAGGATCGTCACCGCGTTCGGCCCATAGGCGGGGGCGCCGCGGATGATATGCTGCCAGCGCATCGCGTGGCTGTGGACGATGCCCTTCGGCGTCCCCGTCGTTCCCGATGAGTAGATGATGTTGAAGCCGTCTTCGGGGCGGATGTCGACGTGAACCGGTTTGGCGCCTGCCAGCGACAGCCAGGCATCGAGCGGTGCGCCGGCATCGCCGCCGTCCATCGCGATCAGGTCGCTGGCGGTGATGACCTGTCCCTCCAGGCTCGCCTTTGCCGCATTGTCGAGAAACAGATGCCGCGCGCCGGTGTCGGCGATCATCGCCGCCATCTGCTCGCCGGTTGCGCTGTTGGTGACCAGCCCCGCGACCCCACCGGCGCGCAACGTGCCGATGATGACGGCCATCTGTTCGACGCTGTTCAGCCCCGCGATCGCGGTGCGGTCGCCTTTTGCAAAGCCATCCTGCTGCAAGCGCGCTGCGATTCGGTCGGTCAATTGGTCCAGTTCGGACCAGCTCAGCCGCCGCTGGAAGTCGGCAGCCGCTACGGCATCGGGACGTTCCGCGGCATGCGCACGGACGAGGTCGGGCAGGGTGGCGAAGTCGCTCTCGAGCATCTGGGCAGCGGTCATGCTGCGGAGTTAGCACAGGCGCGGTGTCGCGCAATGCCGGGTGCAGCGGGTAGGTTGTCGAGCGGGGTGAGGAGGGTGCGGATGGGATCGAGCGCAGGGACTGCATGCGAAGCGCTGCACGCCGCCCCTCGCGCTGCGCCGCTGGTGGCGCATTTTCACCCCGATGCCACGCGCGCGGCGCAGCTCGCGGCCGCCATCGTCAGCGAGGGCGCGCGCGTCGAGCGACTTGCGCCACCCGCCGCGGGTTTGCGGCCATGGCTCGACAGTTGTTTCGATATGCTCGTCCTCAACCCTTTCCTCGGCTGGCAGGAACCCGCCGAATTCATTCGTCTCGCGCGCAGCATCGCCGGCAGTCGCCCGATGCTCATTCTGTCCGATCGCGACAGTCTCGCCGACCGGCTGCTGGCTTTGCGTGGCGGTGCCGACGATGCGGCGGGATGGAGCGGAAATTTGCCCGAGGTGTTGGCCCGCATCGCTGGCTTGCTGCGGCGCGTGTGCCTGACGACGGGGCAGATTGACGTCGGTGAGCTTCGCATTGATTTGATTGACCGGCGGGTCGAGCGCGCGGGCCGGTTAATTCGCCTGCCGCTGCGTGAGTTCGATCTGCTGACCCAGTTGGCGCGCGTCCCCGATCGCCCGATTTCGCGCGCGGCGCTGTTGCAAGCCGTCTGGCGGCTCGATTTCGATCCCGGCACGAACCGTGTCGAAGTGCATATGTCGCGCCTGCGCGCCAAGATCGACCGGGGCTTCGGGTGGCCCATGCTGCAGACGGTGAAAGGGCAGGGCTATGCTTTGCGGTCGCTGCCTGATCAGGTGCCTTCAACCCCCGACACCGCGCGTTTCCTTCCCCTCGCTTGACCAAAAGTTTCAGCTTGCTACTGATCTCCGACATAAGAAACCAATGATTCCCGGAGATGATGGCCCGATGCACCCTTCCGTTCATGCCCGCAGCAACCCCGACAAAGCCGCGATCATTGTCGCCGAAACGGGCGAGGCGATCAGCTATGGCGCGCTCGATGCGGCGTCGAACCGCGCCGCGCAACTGTTTCGCGCCCATGGGCTGGGGCATGAGGATGTCGTGGCCTTCATGCTCGAGAACACGCCGCACTATTATGGCCTGACGTGGGGGGCGCAGCGTTCTGGGCTGCGTTATGTCTGCATTTCGTCGCGGCTGACGCAGGACGAGACCGACTATATTCTCGAAAATTCGGGCGCCAAGATGCTCGTCGTGTCGGCCAGCCTTGGTGCCGCGGCGCAGCAGCTGACCACGACGATCACCCGCTTCGCCATGGGCGGTGAGATCGCAGGCTGGGCCAGCTGGGAGGATGCGGTCGCCGCGATGCCCGCGACCCCCGTCGCCGACGAGCGCGCCGGGGTCGATATGCTCTATTCGTCGGGGACGACCGGTCGGCCAAAGGGCGTCCGCGTGCCGCTGCCCGAGGAACGCGCGATTGATGCGGCCAACAGCCTGGTCATGCTCGCCTCGGCGGTGTTCCAGATCAATTCCGACAGCATCTACCTGTCGCCCGCGCCGCTCTATCACGCCGCGCCGCTGCGTTGGTCGATGACGATCCACCGGCTGGGCGGGACCGTCGTCCTGATGAAGAAATTCGATCCCGAAGCGGCGCTGTCGTTCATCGAAAAATATCGCGTCAATGCCAGCCAGTGGGTGCCGACGCATTTTGTCCGGATGCTCAAGCTGCCTGAGGAGGTCCGCACCCGGTATGACACTTCGTCGCTGAAGGTCGCGATCCACGCCGCGGCGCCGTGCCCGATCCCGGTCAAGCAAGCGATGATCGACTGGTGGGGGCCAGTGTTGTTCGAATATTATGCGGGGTCGGAGGGCAACGGCATGACTTTCGTCTCCAGCCCCGACTGGCTGACCCACAAGGGCAGCGTCGGGCGCCCGATCTTGGGCGCAGTGCATATCATGGGCGAGGATAATGAGACCGAGCTTGGGCCCAATGAAGAGGGCACGGTTTTCTTCGAAAGCGAGAATGTCTTCGAATATCATGGCGACAACGAAAAAACGGCGTCGAGTCGCAATTCGAAGGGCTGGTCGACGCTGGGCGACGTGGGCAAGGTCGACGATGAAGGCTTCCTCTATCTGACCGACCGCAAAAGCTTCATGATCATCACCGGCGGCGTGAATGTTTACCCGCAGGAAATCGAAAACCACCTCGTCACTCACCCCAAAGTCGCCGACGTCGCGGTTGTCGGCGGTCCGCACGAAGATTTCGGCGAGGAGGTCATCGCGGTAATCCAGCCTGCCGACATGGCCGACGCGACCGATGCGTTCCGCGACGAGTTGATCGGCTATGCGCGCGAAAAATTGTCGGGGGTGAAGATCCCGCGCCGGATCGACTTCATGGAGGCGTTGCCGCGCCACGATACCGGCAAGCTCTACAAGCGCCTGCTGCGCGATCAATATTGGGATAAGGCGAAGACGGAGGCCTGATCCAATGACCGCAGGCGTCGAATTCTTCTTTGACCTCTCGTCACCTTGGACGTGCCTTGCGTTTCACAATTTGCCGGGCGTGCTCGAACGCACGGGCGCGACTGCCAGGTACCGGCCGATCCTCGTTGGCGGGGTGTTCAATGCTGTGAACCCCGCCGTCTATGCAGCGCGTGAACAGGTCGACAACCGGCGGCTTCAGCATAGCTGGAAGGTGCTGAAAGACTGGGCGCGGCTGGCAGGGGTGCCGATGAACTTTCCGTCGCAATGGCATCCGGCGAAAAGCATCGCCGCGATGCGTTTTTGCTGCGCGCTCGAGGATGATCAGGCGGCGCTCGTGCGTTTTGCGGGCGGCGCCTTTGCCAGCTATTTTGATCGGCAGGAAAATCTCGACGATCCCGTGGTTCTGGCGGCGGTCGCCGATGCCGCTGGACTGGACGGCACCGCGCTCGCCGCGGCGGCAGGCAGCGACGCGATCAAGGCGCGGCTGCGCGCCAATACCGAGGAGGTGATCGCGCGCGGCGGTTACGGATCTCCGTCCATGTTCGTCGATGGCGACGATATGTATTTCGGCAACGACCAACTGCCGCTCGTCGAAGCGGCGCTGATGAGGACTCCCCGATGAAAGACCGGATTTCGATCACCATGCTGGACGGCGGCATCGCCGACGTCCGCCTGATCCGCGCCGACAAGATGAACGCGCTCGACCCCGCAATGTGGGACGCGCTTTCGGAGGCGGTCGATACGCTCAAGGCGATGGCGGGGTTGCGCGTTGTCGTGCTGTCGGGCGAGGGGCGCGCCTTTTGCGCCGGGCTCGACCTGTCGAGCCTGAGCAATGAGCGCGATCCGGGGGCGAGCAGCGCGGGCGGCACGCTGGCTGATCGCACCAAGGGCATCGCCAACAACGCGCAATATGCCGCGTGGGGCTGGCGCGAAATCCCGGTGCCGGTGATCGCCGCGGTGCATGGCGTGGCGTTCGGGGCCGGCAGCCAGATCATGGCCGCCGCCGACATCCGCATCGTCCATCCCGACACGCGGATCGCGATCATGGAAATGCGCTGGGGGCTGGTTCCCGATGTCGCCGGCATGGCGTTGTGGCGCACGCAGGTCGCCGACGATGTGCTGCGCGAGATGATCTATACCAACCGCGAATTTAACGGGTCGGAAGCGAAGCTGCTCGGCTTTGCGACGCATGTCTCCGACGATCCGCTGGCGAAGGCGATGGAACTGGCCGCGGTGATCGCCGACAAGAACCCGCACGCAGTCCGCGGCGCGAAACGCCTGTGCAACATGCTCGCCGACGCGACCGACGCCGAGATTTTGCAGGCCGAAAGCGACGAACAGGTCAAGGTCATCCGCACCCCGAACCAGATGGAGGCGGTGATGGCGGGGATGCAGAAGCGGCGGCCGAATTTCGCGGATTGAGGGGAAAACCTAATTCCGTTCGCATTGAGCGAAGTCGAGATGCCCATCGTCAGTGCACGACTCAAGGGTGTCTCGACTTCGCTCGACACGAACGGGTTTAGAGAAACCCCAGAAACCGCACTGCATTGTCCCAGTCGCGCTTGTGCGCAGCGCGCTGTGCCTGCGCTTCGGCATCGGCGCCCCAGCGGCGTTCCTGATATAATTGGTCCAGGCTGACCGCGTCCCACAAACCTTCGGGGTCGAACGCCTGCTCGATGCACGCGAGTCCGGCGACCAGCGATCCGCCGATCGTCACCAGCGGGGTCAGCGCCGTCATCCGCCACGGGTCATGCCCCAGCGTGGCGGCCCGCAGCGCGGCGACCGTCGCAGGCGGCTGGTCGACAGGCAATATTCCCTGCGTGATGATGAATTCGACCTCGAAGTGCGCTTCGGCCCACGCCAGCACCGGGTTCCACGCCGCCACCTGCTCTGCCTGCAACGCCGCATCGCGATCATCTCGGTAACAGAAGAGGTCGGTCGCGGCATAGGCGGCGATGGGTTCGGCGAATACCGCCGGTTCGGGCGCGGCAAGGTCGATCGCGGCATTGGCGAGCCCGGTCATCGGCATCGCGCGCGGATCGATCGTCTCGCCCTGCGCCTGCCATTCGGCCGCGATCGCTTCGGCCAGCGCTGTGCTCGCGACGACCAGCGGTGCGCGGTGCGGGGTGCGCATCGGCCGCCCGTCGAGCGCGATGCCCCAGCCACCGTCCTGCGGGACGATGGCGACGTCTTTCCAGAAGCGCTTCACAGGTTTCTGGGCGAGCGCCAGCGGCGTGCGAGCAACCGCGGCATCACGGCGAAATCGAACGCGCCGATTAGCACCAACGCGACGCCGATCCAGCGGTCGGTCGGCTGCCCTGCCAGTTCCCACCCGCCGCGGATCAGCACGAAGCCGATCAGCACGAGCAACGCGCCCGCGAGCCGCATCGCGACAATGGCAAAATATCGTTTTTTGGCGAGCGCGTCATTGGCGGGGGTCATGTCGGTTCCTTATCGCCGCCGAGGTGGCGCATCAACTGTGCCAGCGCGCCGTGGCCGCTTGCCTCAACGCCTGCGATGACCCTGTTGCGCTCGTCGGCGGGTTTGTTTTGCGACAGCTTGATCGTCGGACGCCATGCGGTGATCCGCAGCTCGAAACCGATAATCGCGCCGGTCATCTTGCTGAACAGCGCCGAGTTCATCTTGTCGCGCGTCCATGGTGGATTGGCGCCGACGCGCGCCTCATGATTTGCCGACAGGGTGTCCAGCTGCGCGATCAACGCGGCATCGTCGAGCTTGCGGACGACGCCCTCCATTTCAATCGCGACATAATTCCATGTCGGCACCTGGTCGGCTGCGTCATACCAGCTGGCGCTGACATAGGCATCCGGCCCTTGCACCACCGCGAGCGCCGTCGCACCATCAAGGTGACGGGTCAGCGCATTGCCACGCGCGAGGTGGAATTGCAGCGTGGCCCGGTCGTCGCTGAGAACCACCGGTGCGTGCGCGACGCGCGCGCCGTCGGGGGTGCTCGCAAAGATCGCGGCAAAGCCGATCTCGCGGACCAGCAGTTCGGCCAGGTCGTCCTGCCGCGGCCGGAAGGCAGAGTTTGGGTGCATCAGCTTGCTCGGGGTGGACGTGCCGGGTGCTTCTTGGCGCTCGGCTTCTGGCCTGCGGGTTTCCCGGGCGCGGGCTTACCGGGCTTGACCGGTTTGGCTTTCGCCTTGGGTTTCGGCTTGCCGACGAAGTCGGTCGGCTTGCTGTCAGCGGTGCGGCCGCGGCGTTCACCGCGCCGCGCCTTGCGGATCTGTTTGCTATGCGCTTTGGCTTGCGCCTTCAGCGCCGATTTGGGCGGCGGTCCCTTTTCGGTCGGATCGATGCCGACCTCGCCGAGCAACAGGTCGAAGCCCAGCGCATCGAGGCTGGCAGCGAAATGGTCAGGCACTTCGGCCTGCACGTCGATCGCGCCGCCATCAGGATGGTCGATCCGCAGGCGGCGGCTGTGCAGGTGCATCTTGCGGCTGATCGTTCCGGTCAGAAAGGCGCCCTTGCCGCCATATTTGCCGTCGCCGACGATCGGGTGGCCGATCGCGGCCATATGGACACGCAGCTGGTGGGTGCGGCCGGTCAGCGGCTGGAGTTCGACCCACGCGGCGCTGTTGCCTGCGCGCTCGATCACGCGGTAGCGCGTCTTCGACGGCAGGCCGTCGTCATGGACGTGCATCTTTTCGCCGCCCGATCCCGGTTGCTTGGCCAGCGGCAGGTCGATTTCGCCCTGCTGGATGTCGGGCACTCCGACGATCAGCGCCCAATAGGTCTTTTTCGCGCTGCGGTTCGAAAAGCTTTTGGCGAAATAGGCCGCCGCCTTGGGCGTCCGCGCGATCAGCAGCGCGCCCGAGGTGTCCTTGTCGAGCCGGTGGACGAGCTTGGGCCGCGTCGGCCCGTCAAATTTCAGCGCGTCGAGCAGGCCGTCGACATGGCTGTCGGTCTTGGTGCCGCCCTGCGTCGCCAGCCCCGGCGGCTTGTTAAGCACGATTGCGCTCGCGTCGCGATGAATCATCATTCCGGTCGCCAGCTCGATATCGGCATCGGTCAGCGGGCGGCCCTTGCGCGCCGGACGCGCCGCGGCTTCGACGGGCGGGGTCGGCATCACCAGCTTCTGCCCGGTGGCGATCCGGTCCGACACATCGGCCTTTTTGCCGTCGAGCGTCAGCTGTCCGGACCGCGCCCAGCGTGCGAGCAGGGCGTGCGGGGTGCCTTCGCGGTGGCGCTTGAACCAGCGATCGAGCCGGATGCCGTCGTCTTCCTCGGCGATCGTGGCACTGTCGAGCTGTGGCTTGGTGTCGGTCATGCCGGTACCTGCCGCATGATCACAAGGCCAAGCCCGCAAGCCGCGATCGCGCCGATTACCGACGCGAGGACATAGGCGGCCGCCTGAGCGTTTTGGCCGCGTTCGAAAAGCATCCAGAATTCCATGCTGAAAGAGGAAAAGGTGGTGAAGCCGCCGAGGATTCCGACGCCGACGAACAGTCGCACTGTATCGCTAATACCATCGCCGCGCGCGAGCGCACCGATGAGCAGCCCCATGAGGAGGCTGCCGACGATATTGATCGTCAGCGTCCACCAGGGGAAGCCGGGACCGAGCCGCGCGAGCATCGCCTGTCCCACCAGATGGCGGGCACCGGCGCCGATCGCGCCGCCGATCATGACGGGAAGCACGCTGTTCATGACGCTCGCCCTAGCCCGAAACGGCGCCGAGGCATAGCGGGTGCGTTTTCGCTAAGAGTCGGGCGCTGCCAGTGCGGTCGCCGGACGGCCCTGCGCCGCGCGCCATTCGGCGGGCCGGACGAAGTCGCTCTGCCAGATGCCGCGGCGCTGCGCCTGCGCTTCGGCTTCCTCGACCATATAGTCGTCGCTGGTCGCCACCGCCCAGCCCAGACGGACCATTTCGGCGCCCAGGTCGATGCCGTCGGGGAAGGGGCGGGTGCGGCACGCGGCGAGGGTGCGGTCGTAGCGGTCCTTGGCGGCGACCTCGCAATGCAGCGGGCCTTGTCTCGCGAGCTTTTCGAGCGCGGTCCGCGCGTCGCGCCCGCAGGGCCAGCGGCTGGCGTCGCGGCGCGCGCAATCCTGCCGATATTCGGCGGCGTCGATACCGGTCAGCCGGATCGTCACCGATGCACCGTCCTGCCGCACGGTCAGGCTGTCGCCGTCGATTACATGGACAACCGGTACGACGTGGACCGGTGCGGGCAGCCAAACCCAAGCCGCAACCGCCATCCCGACGAGCAATAACAGGGCCGCCAGCGAACGAAAGCGCCGTCGCCAGCGCAGCCGCGTGAGCGAGGAGGGGGTGGGAAACATAGGCTTCGCCTGACCCGACGGTCGCAGCTTGGCAAGCCTGAATTATCAGTTGACGATGAGAACAAACCATGTCCAAGTTGGATCAACACCTTTTCGCTTGAGTCCCTTCGAATCGCCTAGCCGCCATCGCGTGGATCGATGTTGGCGACAAAGGGGACGAACAAGAGGTGAATGACGACATAGTTGCGCCAAGGTGGAGCGATGGAACGGGGGGCAATGAGCATGATGGATCATGAGGCGCCGACGCGGCTCGATGTTGTGACTTTTTCTTTGCACGATTTGGACGATGCCGGTGCCTGCGCGCCGCCGATCCGCGGGCCAGTTCGCGACGGAACGGCTTCGCCCTTTCTGTTCGTCGGTCCGCCGACCGCGCTGCCGGACACAGCGCCTCTTGCCGAAGTGCGGCTTTCCCATTTGCTGCCGCCGTCGCGGGCGGCCGGGTATATCCGGCACAGCGGCCTGCTGGATATTGTTTGGCTTGCGGCGGCGGATACGGTCGACGGCGCGACGCTTGCCGACATCTGCGCGGCCCTCGGCGAGCAGGGGTGCCAACTGATTTGCGAAACCTCGCTGGCCGCGCTCGACCGGGTAGTGGCTGCGATTCCCGCGCCGCTTAATACCCAGTTCCTCGTCGATGCAGATCCGACCGACAAGTTGGTCGCGCTCGCGGCGGCGCGCCGCACCCGGCACCGGGTGATTCACGACATTGCGCGCGACGATGCGATGGAGCGGATCGGCCGGTTGCAGGACGAGGTGGCGCGCATTTCGCGGCTGCTCGGCGATCTTGCGGGGCGGCGGAACGGGTTTGCCGGCGCGCCGATGGGCTTTGCGCCGCGCGGCGAAGATCTGGACGATTGTCCGGTGCAGCTGCGTTCGCCGACGCGCGACTATGCCGCAATCCCGCGCAGTTTTGTACCCGAAGACCGCGTGCTCGATCGGCAACGCGCCAAGGCGGTGCGGCGAATGTTGCGCCAGCGGCGAATGCGCGAGCAATATTTTCCAGTCGACTTGTTCGCCGATCCGGCGTGGGACATGCTGCTCGACCTCTATGCCGCGCGTCTCGAACGTCAGTCGGTATCGGTGTCGAGCCTGTGCATCGCCGCCGCGGTCCCCGCGACGACGGCGCTGCGCTGGATCAAGACGATGACCGACGCCGGGCTGTTCGTGCGCGATGCCGACCCGCACGACGGCCGCCGCATCTTTATCGTGCTCGCCGAAGGCGCGTACGACGCGCTGGCGCGTTACTTCGAAGCGCTGGAGGGTAGCGGCGCGCTTGCCAGCGACGGCGGCTTGTGGCAGGGGCGCGCTTCCCTGAACGGGGGCGATTAGCTCAGTTGGTAGAGCGTCTCGTTTACACCGAGAATGTCGGCGGTTCGAGCCCGTCATCGCCCACCATCCGTTTCCCCGCCCCGTATGAATATGTCGCGAACGGTTTCTCCCGATAGATGCGGATCTCAGCCGGGGAGGATCGAGCCGTGCCGTGCGTCATGGATCGAGCCGTCTTCACGCAAGTTTCCTATTTGGCGTGCCGGGTAGAATAGGCCGGATCGAGCCGGAGCAGGTCGAGATGGTCGCGGGAAATCTTTACGCGCAGCGTAGCGTTGTCGAGCGACTGGAAAAGGCCGTCCCTGGTCATCGGCGCGAGTCGGCTAGCCGGTCGGCCAGGGCGATGTAGCCAAAGCGCATGGTCCGAGATCCGCGTTTGGACGTCCCCGAATTCCCCGGCAAATTGCCGCAGCTGCGTTTCGGACAGGATGGCGGGATGGAGCGCAGCCTCGATCGCCGGCCTCGCCCATTCCAGCTGGAAGCGCGGCACGCCTTCGGGCGTCGCTGGCAGCAGGCGGTCGATAGCACGTAGCTGCGCCACTTCCAGGGCGCGCGCCGGATCGGTCGGCACGGTTGGCGCGATCCCGACGCCCTCCCAGTCGCCGTGGCTGATCGGCTGAACCGTCCGGCCCGTTGAAATGCTCAGGCGAAAACCTGGTGCGACCGGAAAGTCATCCGACACATTTGCGGCGCCTTCGGTCTTCGCGCCAATCAGCTCGCCCAGCTTATATTGCTGGAATGTATAGGCCACCATTTCCGCCGCCGACCGCGAATGTCCATCGATCAATAGATAGGCTGGCCGGTCGCCCATCCGTCCCGAGGGAAGATAGTCAACGGCGCGATATTGTTCGGACTCTCCGTCCGCGCTGTAAAAAGTGGCGATCAGCGTGTTTGGCGGGAGAAAATGACTGATCAGATATTTTGAGGCCTGAATCCATCCGCCCCGATTGCCGCGCAGATCGAGGATGATTGCCCGGCCATCTTTCACGAAGTGCATCGCGGCATCATAGGCTGGACCCGTTTCGTCGGCGACCCAGCCGAATCCCTCGATCTTGAGGTAGCGAATGTTGCCGGGCAGGATCCGCATCTCCACAAGGCCGTGGTTGGTGTGGCGCGCGATGTCCCGTTCGATTTCGATCTGGCGCTCGTCGGCGTCGTCAGGCGGGGCGTTCTGTGCCGAGGCGAACCATTGCGGATCGTAGTGCAAATAGAGGTGGCTATCGCGCGTGTCGGCTTGCAGATCCTCCGTTACCCGATCGGCAAAAACGCTTGCGTCTGCGGTATCATATCGCCCGCTTTTTTCAGCCGTCGAGAGGCGCTGGACAAGCTGCTCGGTCCGTTCCGGATATACATAGGACGCTCGGATCTGCGCCTTTATCCGCGCCATTGCTTCCGCCCGCGCGCGCGCGTCGAAAGTCTGGGCCCCGGGTGCTTCGACGGCTCTTTCGGACGGTATCTGGGCGACAGGTTCCAGAATCGGCGCGGCGCCCATCGCGGCCAACCATATGATCCCGCAGAGCGATTTGCGCATAGCCAGCCACTTTCCAGATTGTCGATCGGAGGAAGAACGGTCGCGATCTAGCGCAAGTAATATTGTTGTACAATCCAATTATTTTGGATAGACAGAAAGCATGAATATTGACCCATCTTTCGCCCATCGGGCCACGATCACCGAGCGCCTTGCGGTGCAGGTAGGCGAGCAGATATTCGCCGGGACGCTGAAACCCGGCGTCCCGCTGCGAGAGGCCGATCTGGCGGCGCAGTTTGCGGTGTCCCGCCATGTGATCCGCGAAGTGCTGCGCACATTGGCTGCCGATGGCCTCGTGGACTATGCCTCGTTCCGCGGGGCGCGGGTGCCGCTGCTGTCGGTCGAGGATGCGCGCGATATTTTCCGCGCGCGGCGCATACTTGAGGCAAGCGCCGATGCGATGCTAGCTCTTCCCGACGCAAAGGATATCGGGGCAATTCATCGCAGGTTTGTGGCAGCGGTAAAGGCGAAGGACTGGGCGGTGGCATTCAACCTGGATCGGGTTTTCCACGGGAAGATCATGGAAACGGCCGGTAGCGCCCGGATGTCCGCTTGGCTCGCCACCCTGCAGAAAGACCTCAGACTAGCCTATTTGGTCGCGCCGTCTTTCAACGAAGAGGGCTTTGTGGACAGCGTCGATCAACATGGCGAGATTGTCGCGGCTCTCGAGGCAAAGGATCGGACGCGCGCTCTTGCGGCAATGCGAGCGCATCTCGATGCGGCTGAGGATGACCTTCTTGAAGCAATGGAGCGGCGGCGGAACTGAGCTTCCGGCATGCGGCGTTTCAGGCGATTTTGTCGTCGCTCGCCTGTGTCTCTTTGATCTCTCCCGGGCGTAAAGTCTGCGCCAGATGGACGAAGGAGCGACGCGCGATCGCCTCGAGCATCGGCATCTGCTCGCGCCATGGCTTTTCATAGCCGGCAAACACCGTCAGCCCCTCCATCGACCCCGAAATGAACAGCGCCAATATTTCGCGTTCGTCGCTTGGAAGGGCCGGGTTGATCTCGGCGATCAGTTCGTTGAGCGAAACGCGCGCACGCTCGTAGAGTTCGTTCATCCGGTCGTGAACGAAGGGATCATGGTTTGCCATCGCCCATAGTTCGGGGAAAAAGCGCGTCGTCTTCTTGGTCGTGATGTCCTCGAGAATCAGCATCACCAGATTCTCGAGCCGCGCCGCGGCGCTGGCGTCGGGTTCGTGGATGATCTCGTCGAACGATTCTTCGTAGCTGCTGATCACGGCATTCAGCAATTCGCGGATCAGCTCTTCTTTCGACCGGAAATAATAGTTGAGGTTGCCCACGTTCATTCCCGATTCGGCGGCAATGCGGCGGAGCGTCAACGCGGCCGATCCATGGTTCACGAGCAGCGACAGCGCCGAACGGAGAATATGTTCAAAGCCATCCTGGCCGCGGGCATAGCCCCCGGCCCGCGGGGTAATTTTCAGGTCCGGCACAATGAAATTCGTCAAGATTCAGCATCCTCCGCGGCCTAGGTAGCCACGTTGCGGTCCTTGGACAAGTGACCTAATTTTGTCACTTGACTAAAATTGGACAGTCGATCAACATCTATTCGAATCGGCCGTGAGAGCCCGTCGTCAACCAAAGAGGGAGTGCCGGGATGCAGCGCATCGCGAGAGGGGCGGCTATCGCCGCATTGATCATGTCGACCAGCGCCGCGGGCGCGGCGGACTTTCCGCAGCCGCTGCCGGAGGAGCCGGTTCCAACGGTCGTCGAGCTGCCCGAACGCTATCCCGACAGCTGGGTTTTTGTGCACGACCTGCACTTTAACAGCCTGCCCGACGGGCGCGCCGCGATCGTCGATGTCGGGGCAGACCACAGCCATGTCCGCGGCCAGATTCCGGTCGCGCAGTTCGGCAACATCCTGCCGTCAACGACGCGGAGCGAAATCTATGTTGGCGAAACCTTTCTGTCGCGGCTGACCCGCGGCGAACGCACCGACGTCATCACGATCTGGGACACCAAGACGCTGGCGCCGAAGGGCGAGATCATCCTGCCCGGCGGCAAGCGCGGGCTGTTCGTGACCCTGCGCAACAGCCTGCAGCTCACCAACGACGAGAAATGGGCGCTGGTGTTCAACTTCACCCCCGGATCGTCGGTGACGGTCGTCGACCTCGAAGGCCGCAAGATCTTGTCGGACATCGATCTGCCGGGGTGTTCGCTCGTCTATCCGACCGGGCCGCGCGGCTTTACATCGCTCTGCGCCGACGGGACGATGACAAGCATCGCTCTCGACGCAGTCGGCAAGGCCGGACCGGCGGCTACCAGCACGGCGTTCAACAGCGTTGACGACGACCCGCTGTTCATGACCCCGGCGATGGTTGGGCGGACCGGCTGGTTCGTCAGCTTCAAGGGCAATCTGCGCGCGATCGATTTCGCAGGCGCGGCGGCAAAGGATCACGGCAGCTTCGCGCTCCCCGCGCAAGCCGGCGGTACGCCCGAATGGCGCCCCGGCGGCTGGCAGGTCATCTCGGCCGACCGCGCCGGGCTGCTTTATGTCCTGATGAGCCCCAAGGGGGTCGAAGGGTCGCACAAGGACGGCGGGACCGAGGCGTGGGTGATCGACCCGAAGGCAAAGACGCTGGTCCGCCGCATCGCGCTGAAGAACCACAGCGTCTCGATCGAGGCGACGCAGCAGGCAAAGCCGCTGCTCGTCGCATCGCGTCCCGACGGGTCGCTCGACGTCTATGACGCGGCGAGCGGCGCTTTCGTCCGCACGGTTGCGAGCGTCGCGCACGATCCGATGACGATGACGGCGGCGCGCTGATGTTCGCGGTCACGTCCGTGCTGGTGCTGTTTCTGGCGGCGGTGCTCGGCGCCTCGGCGGCGCACAAACTGGTCGAGCGCGCGCGGCTGGCGCAGGCCACCGCCGGTCTACTTCGCCTGAACCCGGCGATCGCCATGCCGGTCACCATGGCGGCGGCCGCGATCGAGGTGGCAGCAGCCCTCGCCCTGCTCTTTTCTGTGTCGCGTCCGGTCGGCGCGCTGCTCGCTGCGCTCTTATGGTCGCTCTATGGCGCCACGCTCTTCGCAGCCCGCCGCCGCGGCGATAGCTCCATCGACTGCGGCTGCGACTTCGGCAAGCGGCGCAGCGGCATCGGCGGCTTTGCCATCGGCCGCGCTTTTGCGCTCGGCGCCGCAGCGCTCGCCCTCCTCGTCTCTCCCACCGGGGGCGGCGGCATCGACATCCAGTCGATCCTCGCCGCCCTCGCCTTTCTCGCCTTGCTCTTTGCGGCTGGCGAGATCGCCAATCTTCCCGCCTCCAGCAGGAGTGTCACCCGATGACCGGTTTTTTCCTCGCGTCGCAAATTTTGCTCTGGATCGCCGTGGCGGTTCTTGGGGTGCTCGTCGCAGCACTGGCGCGGCAGGTCGGCGTTCTTCACGAACGCATCGCACCCGCCGGGGCGCTGACGCTGCACCAGAAAGTGAATGTCGGCCACAAGGCGCCCGCGATGACGCTCGACACGCTGGAAGGCAAGCAGGTCGCAATCGGCGGCAAGCGTCAGCGCCGCGGCCAACTGATCTTCTTCCTCTCGCCCGACTGCCCGGTGTGCAAGACGTTGCTGCCCGTCGTCCGTTCGGCGAGCGGCGCGGAGCGGGGCTGGCTCGACGTCGTGCTGGCGAGCGATGGCGATCCGGCGGCGCATCGCCGACTGGCGATGGCCGAGGGGCTGACGGGCTTTGACTATGTCCTGTCCGAAAGCCTTGGCCGCGAGCTCGGCGTCTCGAAGCTCCCTTACGCAGTGCTGATCGACGAGGAAGGCAACATCGCCTCGCTCGGCCTCGTCAACAATCGTGAGCATCTCGAAAGCCTGTTCGAGGCCAAGGAGCGTCGCGTCGCATCGATCCAGGAATATCTCGCGCGCGGTTGATCCCGCACAGCACGACAGAAGGGGACAAATATGTCGGGTCTCGACAAATTTTCAGAGAAGATGACGCGCCGGGTCGCCCGTGCGACATCGCGGCGCAGCCTGCTGACATTGATCGGCGGCGCGCTCACCGGCGCGGCGGTGATACCCGTCCTGCCCGTATCGCGGGCGCAAGCGCAGGGACACGGCCATAGCGGCTGGGGCGATCCGATCGCACCGCAGACCACGGGCAATCCGCAGGACCCCGGCGACCAGACGCAGTGCGACTATTGGCGTTACTGCGCGATCGACGGATTTTTGTGTAGCTGCTGCGGCGGCACAGCCAGCAGTTGCCCGCCGGGGACCGAAATGTCGCCGATCACCTGGATCGGCACGTGCCTGAACCCCGCCGACAACCGCGCCTATATCATCAGCTACAACGACTGCTGCGGCAAATCCTCGTGTGGGCGCTGCCTATGCAACCGCAACGAACGCGACCGGCCGATGGTCCGCCCGCAAGCGAACAATGACATCAACTGGTGCCTCGGCACATCGAGCGCGATTTATAATTGCTCAACCGCTGTGATCCTAGGCGTCGCACTGGAGCAGCAGTGATGCGCAGGTTGGCAATTCTTGTTGCGCTGACGGGGCTGGCGACGGCCAGTCAGGCGATGGCGGCCGACGACGGCGCCACCATCTACAAGCGCTGCGCCGCGTGCCACCTTGCCGATGGTTCAGGTGTTCCAGGCGCCTTCCCGCCGCTGAAGGCCGATGTCCGGTCGCTCGCGGCGACCGCCGCCGGGCGCCGCTATCTCGCGCTGGTGGTGATCCGCGGCGTTTCGGGGCCGATCACCGTCGGGGGCAAGGCCTATCGCGGGACGATGCCCGCGCAGGCGGGACTCAATGATGCGCAGGTGGCAGCGGTGCTCAACCATGTGATCCGCGGCGCAGCGGCGAAGCCCTTCACGCCGCGCGAGATTGCCGGATACCGTGCCGGCAGCGCGGGGCTCAATTCCGCCGCCGTCGCACGCCTTCAGCCCGGCATCGCCGGCAAATGAGGTGGCTGGCTGTTCCCGCGCTGATCCTGGCGACCGGAGCGGCCACAACGACCCCGGCATGGAGCGGCCCGGAGACGATCCCGGGTGTCGCGAATGCAGCGCGGGCGCGCCAAAACTGGATCTTGTCCTGTCAGGGATGCCACCGCGCCGACGCGACCGGGACGCCGCAGACGACGCCTACGATGGCGGGCTTTGTCGGCAAGTTCCTGCACGTGCCCGGCGGACGCGAATATCTGGTGCGCGTACCGGGCGTCGCGACCGCCGCGCTGTCCGACGCAGATCTGGCCGAGGTGGTGAACTGGTCGCTGGTGCGGTTCGATCCCGCAAATATTCCGGCGGGCTTCGCGCCGTACACGCCGGCCGAGGTGGGACGGCTGCGGCTGAAACCGCTGCGAGCGGAAGCTGCGACGGTGCGGGCGGGCATGGTCGCAAGCTTCGGCGCCGGAGACAAACAACAGAAATAAAACAGGGGAGTTTTTCTATGACCAAGGTACCAAAGCGCGTCACACGTCCGATGCTGGCCCTGCTGCTGGCGAGCGCATCCACGTCAGCGCTGGCGCAGGAAACGGCGACGGAAGCCAGCGCCGACGTTGCAGCGGCCGAGACGGGGGGCGGCACCGACATCGTCGTCACTGCGCAGAAGCGATCCGAACGTCTGCAGGAGGTTCCGATCGCGGTCAGCGCCATCGGCGGGGACTCGCTCGAACGGCAGCGGGTGACGCAGGCCGACGAACTGGCATCCAAGATCGTCAACCTCCAGCTGACCTCGACCGTAGGCGACAACACCCCGATCTTCGCGCTGCGCGGGGTTTCGATGTCGGATTACAGCCTCAATCAGGCGAGCGCCGTCGCGACCTATTATGACGAGGTCTATAAAGGCAATTTCGCTTTCCTCGGCGTCGCGATGTACGACCTTGAACGCGTCGAAGTGCTGCGCGGGCCGCAGGGCACCCTCTATGGCAAGAACACCACCGGCGGCGCGGTAAATTTGATCAGCCGGACGCCGGTGCTCGGCGATACCGAGGGTTACTTCAATCTCGGCTATGGCAATTACGATCGCTACGAAGCCAGTGGCGCGGTAAGCGTGCCGTTGGCCGAGACGCTGGCGGCGCGCGTCGCCTTTACCTTCGCGCGCGCCGATGGCTGGTTCAAGAACCAATTGCCGGGCAAACCGGACCTGGCCAGCGTGCGCGAATATGGCGTGCGCGGCAGCCTGCTGTTCGAACCGAGCGACAGCGCGCGCTTTGTCCTGCGCGCCTCGACCAGTTATCAGAATCCGCGCAATTACGGGATTTATGCCCAGCCCGAAGCGACAAACCGGCCCGGGCTTGGACGGCGCGAGATCGAAGCGAACGTAACCGACCGCCGCCGCGCGCGCACCTGGTCGGTGTCATTGACCAGCACGGTCGATCTCAGCGACACGCTGGCGATCACCAGCGTCACCTCATGGGACAAGGGACGGCTGAATTTCTATGAGGATACCGACGGCACGGCGACCGAGTTGCTCGAAATTCCCTATACGGACAGGGCGACGCAATTCGCGCAGGATCTGCGCCTGACCAGCGATTTCGGCGGGCCGTTCAACTTCATCCTCGGTGCCTATTTCAACCGCGAGAAAGTCTATAACGAAACGACTTTTGAAATCGGCAAGGACGTCGATTCCGACGGGCTGCCCGGGGTCACCGATGCCGATTGCGCGATCGGCTTGCCCCTCGGCTGCCTGTTCCGCAACAGCTTCGACCAGCTCAAGAAAAGCTACGCGCTCTATTCGGACATGAGCTTCGAGCTCACCGACCAGCTGACGCTGCGCGGGGGCATTCGTTTCACGCATGACAAGGGGACGCAAAGCAATTTCGAGTCCAATGCTCTTGGCCCGAACGGCGTGCTTGTCGCGAACCTGATCCCACCGTCGCAGCTCGACTACAGCACCGAAAATCTGTCGGGCAAGATCGGGGCCGACTACAAGATCAACCCCGATGTGATGGTCTATGGCAATTACAGCCGTGGCTATCGCGCACCGAGCTTCAACGCGCAGGCGTTTTTCGATCCGTCCGAGCTGTCGGTCGCGAAGGCAGAGAAGATCGAAGCGTTTGAACTGGGGCTGAAGAGCCAGTTCGCCGATCGCCGCGTCACGCTCAACCTGGCGGCCTTCCATTATTCTTACAGCAATCAGCAGTTTATCAATATCGATCCCGCAACCGCCGCGCAGACCCTGCTCAACATTCCGCGCTCGCGCATCCTTGGCGGCGAGGCAGAACTGACCGTTCGCGCGACCGACATGGTGACGTTGCGCGCGGGCGTCGGCCTGCTCGATACCAAGATCAAAAACGGGATCGTCAGCGGCGTCAACGTCAGTGGTAACAATCTGTCGAATGCGCCGAAGTTCACCTTCACGGGCGGCGTTGACGCGACGGTGATGGACAGCGCCAGCGGCAAGCTCAGCCTGCATGGCGACATCAACTATTCGTCGAGCCAGTATTTCGAGGTGCTCAACATTCCCCGGCTGCGGCAGGACAGCTATGTCCTGCTGGCGGGGCATATCGACTGGGAATCCGCCGATGGCCGCTGGAACGCTTCGATCTGGGGAAAGAACCTCACCAACAAATTTTACTTCACCTCGCGGGTCGACCTGCTCGCGGGCTTTGGTTTCGACTATAACCATGTCGGGACTCCGCGAACCTATGGCGTGACCGTGGGCACGAAATTCTGATCGGAGAGGGGCATGTCTGACTATAAAATGCTGATCGGCGGACGGCTGATCGACGGCGACCACCAGATGGACGTCATCAATCCGGCGACCGAAGAGGTCTTTGCGACCGTCGCGCGCGCGTCGGAGCGACAGGCGGACGAGGCGATTGAGGCCGCGGCCACGGCCTTTCCGCCATGGGCCGAAACCCCGATGGCCGAGCGGCAGGCGAAGGTCTCGCAGCTTGCCGACGCGATCGTGGCGAACGCCGACAGACTGGCGCGCGCGCTGACGCAGGAACAGGGCAAGCCGCTCGCCGAGGCGCAGGGCGAGATCGCGTGGGCCGAGGGGTATCTGCGCCACTATGCGACGCTGGCGATCACCGAACGGACGATCCAGGACGATGCAAGCGGGCTGATCCAGGTCCGGCGCAAGCCGCTGGGGGTCGTCGCGGGGATCATTGCGTGGAACTTCCCGCTGCTCGTCGCCTGCTGGAAGATCGGGCCGGCGGTGATCGCGGGCAACACCATCGTGCTGAAACCCGCGCCGACAACGCCGGTGACCGCGCTGATGCTGGGCGAGCTGTGTCGTGACATCTTCCCAGCCGGGGTGGTCAACATCATCACAGACGCCAACGATCTCGGCGGATACCTGACCGCCGATCCGCGGATCGCCAAGGTCGGCTTCACAGGGTCGACCGCGACGGGCAAAAAGATCATGGCAAGCGCCGCCGACGGACTGAAGCGGCTGACGCTCGAACTCGGCGGCAATGATCCGGGGATCGTGCTCGACGATGTCGACGTGCGCGCGACCGCGCAGGGCATCTTCAATGCGGCCTTCCTCAATTGCGGGCAGGTCTGCCTCGCGATCAAACGCGCCTATGTCCACGACAGCATCTATGACGCGATGTGTGACGAACTGGCGCGGCTCGCCGAAGCTGCTGTGGTCGACGACGGGCTGGCGCAGGGTGCGCAGATCGGCCCGATCCAGAACAAGGCGCAATATGAAAAGCTGAAGGGCTTCCTCGAACGCGCGCGGACGGACGGGACGATCATCGCGGGCGGTGAGATCATCGACCGCGCCGGCTATTTCCTGCGCCCGACGATCGTGCGCGACGTGACCGACGGCGACGAGATCGTCGACGAGGAACAGTTCGGCCCGATCCTGCCGGTGATCCGCTACTCGGATATCGACGATGTCGTCGCGCGCGCCAATGCATCTCCTTATGGTCTCGGCGCGTCGGTGTGGTCGCGCGACATCGACCGTGCAGTGGCGGTTGCAAACCGGATCGAAAGCGGTTCGGTGTGGGTGAACCAGCATATCGCGATAGGCCCGCATGTTCCGATGGCGGGGGTCAAATCGTCCGGCCTTGGCGTCGAGCAATCCGAGGAAGGACTTGCCGAATATACCCAATTGTCCGTGATCAACGTGGCGCGCGGCGGATGAGCGAAGCTTTCGACTGGAATCCGCCGACGCACTATAATTTCGCACGTGACGCGATCGAGCGACTGGCGGCCGAAAGGCCCGATGCGCGGGCGCTTTTGTGGACTGACGGATCGGGCGCGGTCGTCGACCGCAGCTTTGCCGACCTGTCGGACCATTCCGCACGCGCCGCCGCTGTGTTGCGGGCGGCGGGTGTCGGCCGCGGCGATACGGTGCTGATCCTGCTGTCGCGCGAGATCGAATGGTGGGAGTTGATGCTCGCGTGTCTACGGCTTGGCGCGATCGCCTCGCCCGGCACGGTGCAGCTGACTCCCAAGGATATCGCCTATCGCTGCCAAGCGGCCGAAGCGCGCTGTATCATTGCCGGGGTCGATATCGCGCCGCGCGTCGATGACACCCCCGTCGACGCTGCAATTCCACTGATCCATATCGGCGGCAGCCGCCCGGGATGGATCGATTATGCCGCAGCAAAAGGGACAACGACGCCGCTCGCGGATATCGCCGACACCGCGTTCGACGACCCCGCACTCTGCTATTTCACCAGCGGCACGACGGGCCAGCCCAAAATGACGATCCATGGCGCGGGCTATCCGCTCGCGCATGAAATCACCGGCCGCTTCTGGCTCGACCTTGGCCCCGGCGATCTCCACTGGAATATGTCCGACACCGGCTGGGCGAAGGCGGCGTGGAGCAGCCTGTTCGCGCCATGGCTGATGGGCGCCGCGATCTTCGTCAACCATGCGCCGGGGTTCGATCCCGCTGCTGCGATGGATTTGCTCGAACGCTATCCGGTGACGACGCTATGCGCGCCGCCGACCGCCTATCGCATGTTCGTCCGTGCGGACCTCGATGGCCGCAGCTTTCCGCATCTGCGTCACTGTGTCAGCGCGGGCGAGCCGCTCAACCCCGAAGTCATCGACCTGTGGAAGAAGGCGACCGGCCTCGATATTCACGACGGCTATGGCCAGACCGAAACGGTGCTGCTGTGCTGCAATCGCGCGGGCTCTACGCGGCAGGGCGCGATGGGACGCCCCACTCCCGGCATCGATCTCGCAGTAATCGGACACGACGGCGCGATATTGCCTTCGGGCGAGGAAGGCGACATCGCCTTGCGCGTCGGCGAGCGCCGTCCACCCGGCCTGTTCCTAGGCTATCGCGGCGCCCCCGACCGAACCGCCAGCGTCTTCCGCGATGGCTGGTACCTCACCGGCGACCGCGCCACCGTCGATACCGACGGCTTTTTCTGGTTCGTCGGCCGCGCCGACGATGTCATCCTGTCATCGGGCTATCGCATCGGTCCTTTCGAGGTTGAAAGCGTGCTGTTCGAGCATGAAGCGGTCGCCGAAAGCGCGGTCGTCGCCAGCCCCGATGCGACGCGCGGCGAAGTGGTGAAGGCGTTCGTCGTTCTGGCGTCGGGCCACCTTCCGTCGGATGATCTCGCCAAGGCTTTGCAGGACCATGTGAAACAGGCGACGGCACCCTATAAATATCCCCGTCGCATCGAATTTGTAGACAGTCTGCCCAAGACTGTCAGCGGCAAGATCCGGCGCAATGAATTGCGCGACAATGAATTCACGAAAGCGGATGCATGACCGATAGTTTCGTTCGCGGTGACCAGAGCAGCACGCTGATCGAGATGACGATCGGCGATTGTTTCGACCAGACGGTCCTCCGCCATCCGAACAGCGAGGCGCTGGTCGTGCGGTATCAGGGTGTGCGCTGGACATGGACCGAATTGCGGGCGCGCGTCGACGCGGTTGCCGCGGGTCTGCTCGAACGCGGGCTGAAACCGGGTGACCGCGTCGGCATCTGGGCGCCCAACTGCGCCGAATGGGTCATCGTTCAGTTCGCGACCGCCAAGGCGGGGCTGATCCTGGTCAACATCAACCCGGCGTATCGCACCGCCGAACTCGATTATGCGCTGAACAAGGTCGGCTGCGCGGCGCTGATTCTCGCGCCGTCGCACAAGAGCAGCGACTATGTCGCCATGCTTGGCGAGATTGCGCCCGAGCTCGCGGCGTCGGTACCGGGCCAATTGGGAGCGGCGCGTTTGCCCGATTTGCGGCTGGTGGTCGTGCTTGGCGACGTCGAGCATGCCGGCTGCCTGCCGTTCGCGGCGCTCGCAAGCGACGATACCAGCGTGCTCGCGACCGTCGCGCTGACCCCCGATATGCCGGTCAATATCCAGTTCACCAGCGGCACCACCGGTTTCCCGAAGGGCGCGACACTGTCGCATCGCAACATCCTCAACAACGGCGCTTTCGTCGGCGCGCGGATCGGCCTGACCGCGATCGACCGGCTGTGCATTCCGGTGCCGCTTTACCATTGTTTCGGCATGGTCATGGGCAACCTCGCTTGCGCCGTGCATGGCGCGACAATGGTCTATCCGGCCGAAGCCTTTGATCCGCACGCGGTGCTGGAGGTGGTCGAGGCCGAGCGCTGCACCGCGCTCTATGGCGTGCCGACGATGTTCATCGCGGCGCTGAACCATCCCGATTTCGACCATTTCGACCTGTCGTCGCTGCGCACCGGGATCATGGCGGGGTCGCCGTGCCCGATGGCGGTGATGCGCGAGGTGATCAACCGGATGCACATGGACGAGGTCACGATCGCCTATGGCATGACCGAAACCAGCCCGGTCAGTTTTCAGAGCGCCACCGACGATCCGCTCGACCTGCGCGTGTCGACGGTCGGACGGGTCCAGCCGCATCTGGAGGTCAAGCTGATCGACCTTGCCGGCGAGATCGTCCCGCGCGGGCAGACCGGCGAGCTTTGCACGCGCGGCTATTCGGTGATGCTCGGCTATTGGGACGATGCTGATCGCACCGCCGATGCGGTGGATGCCGATGGATGGATGCACACGGGCGATCTCGCGACGATCGACGACGCCGGATATTGCCAGATCGTCGGGCGGATCAAGGACATGGTGATCCGCGGCGGCGAGAATATCTATCCCCGCGAGATCGAGGAATATCTGCTCACCCACCCCGACATCGTCGACGTGCAAGGGGTCGGTATTCCTGACCGGAAATATGGCGAAGAGCTGTGCGTCTGGATCGTCGCGCGCGCCGGAGCGGCGCTGAGCGAGGAGGCAGTGCGCGCTTACTGCAAGGGCCGCATCGCGCATTTCAAAATTCCGCGTTACGTCTTTTTTGTCGATGGCTTCCCGATGACGGTGACGGGCAAGGTGCAGAAATTCGCCATGCGCGAGCAAACGATCCGGCTGCTTGAGCAGGGCACCGGGGTCGTGGCAATTTGACGGCGACCCACGCGAGAACGTCCGGCCAGTGAAAGCGGCAGATATTGTCTGATCGGTCGGGTCGTCGACTTCTCTTGACTTGTTGAATCCGTCGTTGCGGCGTTAAGGGGCTTTGCTGTTCGGAAGGATTCTCCGCCATGAAACGCCTGCTTGCCGTGCTCGCCTTTGCCCTGTTCGCCGTGTCGTCGCCGGTATCTGCAGCGCCAAAGCAGGCCGACGTCATCATTCGCCATGTGACGCTGGTCGATGTCGAGGCCGCGAAGGCCGCGCCGGAGCAGGCGGTGGTGCTGCACGGGGGTGATATCGTCGCGGTCGGCCCCGACGCGGCGATCGCGCGCACCTGGCGCGCGAAGCAACGGGTCGACGGCAAGGGCAAGTTCCTGATCCCCGGCCTGTGGGACATGCACGTTCATTTCGGCGGTGGCCCCGACCTGATCGACGAAAACAAGGCGCTCCTGCCGCTCTATGTCGCGAACGGGATCACGACGATCCGCGACGCGTCGGGCGACCTGCCCGACCAGGTGCTTGGCTGGCGGAGCGAGATTGCGGGCGGCCGCTTGTTCGGCCCGCGCCTGTTGACCTCGGGCGCCAAGATCGAGGGGATCGCGCCGCTGTGGAAGGGGACGATCGAGGTTGGCAGCGAGGCCGATGTCGATGCGGCGCTCGTCCGGCTCAGGGACCGCGACAAGGTCGATTTCGTCAAGATCACCGACAGCACGCTGAAACCCGAATTGTTCCTCTATGCGCTGGGCAAGGCGAAGGCGCTCGGCCTGCGCACCTCGGGGCATATCCCGATGGCGCTGACGGTGCAGCAGGCGGTCGACGCCGGGATCAGCTCGATCGAGCATCTCGATTATGCGTATAACGCGGGGGCGAAGGACGAAGCCGCGATTGCCGCCGACTTCGCCGCGGGCCGCATCGACCGCGCCGAGGCGAACCGCCGCCTCGACGCCGGCTTCGACCGCGCGACCGCGATGGCTGCGTATCGCCGCTTTGCCGCCAAGGGGGTGTTTGTCACCCCGACGTTGAATGGCAGCCGCATCATTGCGTATCTGGATCGCGACGATCATTCGAAAGATGCGGGCCTCGCCTATATCGGGCCGAAACTGCGCAAAACCTATGAATGGCGGGTCGAGCGCGCGGCAAAGGCCGATGCCGCCGCCATTGCGGCGCGGCACAAGCAGATCGAGGATGTCGGGACGATCCTGCCGATGCTGGCCGAGGCCGGGGTGCCGATTATTGCGGGGACCGATGCGGGGTTTCTCAACAGTTTCAACTATCCGGGCTTTGGCTTGCACGACGAGCTCGCGCTGTTCGTCGACAAAGGGCTGACCCCGGCGCAGGCGCTGGCATCGGCAACGCGCGCGGGGCCGGCGTGGTTCGGCTGGCTCGATCGCTATGGCGCGATCAAGCCCGGCATGGCCGCCGATCTGGTGTTGCTGACGCGCAATCCACTCGACGATATTGCGGCGACGCGGGCGATCGATACGGTGATCATGCGAGGGACGGTGCATGATCGCGCGGGGCTCGACACGATGCTCGCCGATACGAAGGCCAGGGTCGCGGCCTGGGATGCGGCGGCGAAGCCTTAGTGGACGGTGGCGGCTGCCGCTTTGCGCGCGCGCCACACGCTCCATAGGGTAAAGACCCCCATCAAGGCCCACACGACATTCAGCCCCGCCGAGGGCAGCGCGCCATTATAGCCCGAGTTGAGCACAAAGCCGCTGGCGCCGATGACGTTCATCCATTGATAGAGATAGCCGCGCGCCGCGATCCGGCCCAGCGAGAGCATAATATAGCTGGCGAGAATGATTGCGGCGGCGAGCCAGCCGATGACTTCAATCGCAATATGATAGCCGTCCATATTCGTCCCTTCGCGGTGGCCTGCGCCCCGTATCAGGGACGACGGTTCAGCGCATCATCTGCTCCAGCGCCTCGACCGCATCCTTGGCTTCGGCGAGGCTGAAGCCGGTGCGTTCGCGGACCAGTTTGATTGCGTCGATCTTGCGGTCTTGGCGGATCAGGGCGCGGATTTCCTCATCGTCGATCCGCTCGTCGCCGACGCGGACCATCGGGCGTGGCGGCGGTGCGGTGAGGTCGCGGCCTGCTCTTTGCCCGCGCAGATAGCGGGCGAGGAGCAGGCCGAGCACCAGACCGACGACAAGGATCAGCAGCTTGCCCATGCCGCGCGGTTCCCGCTTACGCCGCGAGCTTGCGCAGGACGTAGTGCAGAATGCCGCCGTTCATATAATATTCGACCTCGTTCGCGGTATCGATGCGGCAGAGCGTGTCGAAGCTGAAGGTCGAGCCGTCGGGGCGGGTGACGTTGACGGTCACCGTCTGGCGCGGCTTGAGGTCCGCGACGCCGGTGATGGTGAAGACATCATCGCCGGTCAGTCCCAGCGTCTCGCGCGTATCGCCGTCCTGGAACTGGAGCGGCAGCACGCCCATACCGACGAGGTTCGAGCGGTGGATGCGCTCGAAACTCTCGACGATCACGGTGCGCACGCCGAGCAAATTGGTGCCCTTTGCCGCCCAGTCGCGCGACGAGCCGGTGCCATATTCCTTGCCCGCGATCACCACCAGCGGCGTGCCGTCGGCCTTGTGGCGCATTGCGGCGTCGTAGATCGGCATGACTTCGGCGCCGTAGCGCGACATGCCGCCTTCGATGCCAGGGACCATTTCGTTTTTGATGCGGATGTTGGCGAAGGTGCCGCGCATCATGACGTCGTGGTGGCCGCGGCGGGCGCCGTAGCTGTTGAAGTCGGCCTTGTTAACCTGATGTTCCATCAGCCATTTTCCGGCCGGGCTGTCCGCCTTGATGCTGCCGGCGGGGCTGATGTGGTCGGTCGTGATGCTGTCACCCAGGATCGCGAGCGGCTTCGCGTCGATGATGTCGGACACCGGCGCCGGGGTCATGCTCATCCCCTCGAAATAGGGCGGGTTGGCGACATAGGTCGACCCGGCGCGCCACTGATAGGTGTCCGATCCTTCGACCTCGATCTTTTGCCAATGCTCGTCGCCGCGATAGACATGTTCGTAGCGCGCCTCGAACATGTCGCGGTCGATGCACGCCGCCATCGTGTCGGCGACCTCCTGATTGGTCGGCCAGATGTCGGCGAGGAACACGTCCTTGCCCGACTGGTCCTGCCCGATCGGGGTGGTGGTGAAATCTTCGGTCACCGTGCCCTTGAGCGCATAGGCAACAACCAGCGGCGGCGAGGCGAGGAAGTTGGCGCGCACGTCGGGCGAAACGCGGCCTTCGAAATTGCGGTTGCCCGAGATCACCGACGCGGCGACGATATCGTTGCCGTTGATCGCCTCCGAAATCGGCCCCGCGAGCGGCCCCGAATTGCCGATGCAGGTGGTGCAGCCATAACCGACGAGGTTGAAGCCGACCGCGTCGAGATCGGCGGTCAGCCCGGCGCGATCGAAATAATCGGTGACGACCTGCGATCCCGGTGCGAGCGAGGTCTTGACCCACGGCTTGGGCCGCAGCCCCAGCGCGTTCGCCTTGCGCGCGACCAGACCCGCGGCGACCATGACCCCGGGGTTCGAGGTGTTGGTGCAGCTGGTGATCGCGGCGATGACGACGTCGCCGTCGCCGATGTCGTGGCTGGCGCCCGCCACCGCAACGCGCTTGAACCCGTCATGCTTGTACACCGACGCGAGGTCGGCGTTGAACACATCGTCGACTTCGGTGAGGATGACCTTGTCCTGCGGGCGCTTCGGCCCTGCCAGCGACGGGACGACGCTGCCCATGTCGAGTTCGAGCGTGTCGGTGAACACCGGATCGGCCATGTCGGCCGACAGCCACAGACCCTGCGCCTTGGCATAAGCCTCGACCAGCGCGACATTCTCGGCGCTGCGCCCGGTCAGGCGCATATAGTCGAGCGTCTTGTCGTCGATGCCAAAGAAGCCGCAGGTCGCGCCATATTCGGGCGCCATGTTGGCGAGGGTCGCGCGGTCGGCGAGCGACAGCGACGACAGGCCGGGGCCGAAATATTCGACGAAGCG